>JACIVQ010000027.1 GCA_014361445.1 Methanosuratincolales archaeon
TCCCAATTTATGGTCTTAGAGGCGGAATAAATGTCCCAATAAAGACTCATGAACACATAACCGACGATATGGTCTGTAGAGAGGCCAAAATAATCAGAAAGGGCGGCGAGTGGTTCATCTACATAACCGTTGAGAAAGTTGATGAAATAACCCCTAAATCGGTTTTGGCAGTAGACTTTAAAACATGAGTTTTAGATTATGCTATTTCTCAAGTTATTGAGCCTCATAAGCAGGTTGCTAATATAGTTTAATTTTATTTTTGAATAAAATGGCTTATGAAAAGAAGGAGAGACTTGTCGAAAGTTTAATAAAACTTGTTTAAGTCAATATTTTTCGCATGTGACTAAAACGTGAGCGCGTGATGAAAATAATTTTCTAACTGTCTAAAGAGTTAATACGACTGGCATTTTGCCTAAGAATTCGGCAACAGTTAAGACTTTTTTATCTAGCCTTTTTCCCATTTCCCAAACTTCCCTAGTTCTTTCCCTAAACTTGCGCTCTCTGGGTAAATGATGATCGTAGAGAATGACTTTGCTCTCCACTTTCTTAATTATTTTCTTCGCATTTTCTACAGCTCTTCTAAAATTTATCAAGTTCAAAGTATATGGTATCATGTAAGTTGCTGGACCGTCTAAAATTAATATATCTGGATTCTCATCGATAATTAGTTGCGCATAATCTTCAATGAGAGGTCCATTTAAATCAGAAGAATAAAAAAGCTTTTCATTTTTATATTCAATTATAACACTTACAACCCATCCTACTCTTGAGAACTCAATACCATGAAACAATGGCTTAGTAAATTTTATTCTTGTTTTTCCAAATTTAAATTCAGCTCCATCTGCCCATCTTATTTTTATATCTTTAAACTCAACTTCCGGTATCTTCTTTTCCTTATTCCATTCTTTCACCATCTTTTCAAAGAACCTGTAGCCCAATTTAAGCAATTCCAACCTCCTTTTATTATAGTCACCAAAATCTTTTTTGGAAGAAATTTTCAACTCTAGCATAGGGTTAGGATATTCCTTAACTTCTGCTTCTTTAGCTACTTTTTCAAGCTCAACTTTTCCATATTTCCTAAAAATTTTTTCATAAAATTCTAAAGCTCTTACTCTTTGAGAATCATTGATATACTCGTTAGGATTTTTTGCAATAACTATCTTTCCTTTATAAATATCTAAATCTTCAGGAAAATAGTGATCGTAGTGATAATGTGTAATTATTAAAATCTCCGCTTCTCTACAAGCTTTTTTTATTTCTCCGCTTCCCATTTCAACCCACCATATCTTTTTTACCATAGAAGCTGGAAAGCTAGGTTGCATTACAGCAATTCCAGGATCGATAATTATCTTAACATCAGGGGTTTCAACCCAAGTGCAACTTGATTTTGCTCCTAGACTATCAAACCATACTGGTTTAAAATAAAGCCTCATATCCTGAAAATTAGACTAGGAAAAAATTATAGATTACTTTCCAAATACAAACTTCCGTGCATGATAGCCAAAACCAGCTTTATAAAAATGGCGTTGATAAATCCATGTGGAAGTTTTGCACATTCTAATTATTGCCTCATACTAACTTTTTCTAATTAATATTCTCTGGCTTGGTAATACTGAGACGACTGCCATCCCTCAGTTAAGTAACTTTTGAGTTCATCCTCCATAACAATTCTGTGAGGGTTATGCTTTCCTCCCGTTAACTTGTTCTCGAAAAGCTCCATCTCCTCATCCTTACTTAGCTCCCTTCCAAGCTCCTTTTCTTTAGCAATTTTAACTTCAAGCCAATCAATTCCAAGTAGGCTTTCAGCCATAGCTTTCAAAAAATTCTATCTTAGCCTCTTAAACTATGGTTGATTGCTCTATGGGCTGAGCCATTGTACTTAGGAAAGGCTCGCATTACTTGTATGCATTCCTCGTATCCTCTATCATATCAGGAGGTAGAACACCTTTATACGTTGAATACCTTGTCTCTATATCCCCTTTATGACCTGCTATGAACTGAAGGTAAGAATGCTGATCTTTCCCTTTAATTCAGCAATTATTAGTTGAGTTTCAGCATAAGCTCTTAGAACATATGGTCTTTTATAAACTCCAGCTTTACGCATGCATTGCCTTATATAATGGGTTATTTTTCTTGTCATTAGGAATGGCTTTTCTGCGGCTTCCTCTCTACCTTTGGCTTTATCTTATTTACGAACTCTGAAATTTTGGCATCGTCCCATCCTTCCAGATCTAGCATTGGGTGCACAGCCCCCTCAACGCGAACGTTTGCCCACCCAAGATCGTCCAACCAAGGCTGCAATTCTCTTGCCACCTTTACCCTGGCGAAGCCCCTAGAGCCGGGAGGAGGGAATAGAACTGCCCTTGAAAGGTCTCTGTCATCCAACAAAGTGATTAATCTTAGCTCCTCCTGAATCCGTTCGAAAGTAGCATCACTCACTGCACTGTATTGGTTATTCGCCGTCACTTTGCTATCCTCAAGTATGTCCTCACTCTCGAAGTACTTGTCAAAATTCTTCTCTATAACCTCCAGCCGCGTTATCCACTCCACCCGATCCTTCAGCGCCTCAAGGTCGCCCTCTTCGAGTTTTTTAAGTGTAAACTTGAACTCTTTGAGGGCATATCTGTCCCAATCGTCAATCTCTTCATTCGAGAAGAGCCTCTCTATACCATCAAGATAGTGCGAGAGCAGATCGAATACTTTGATCTCCTGTCCTCCTTCAAGCTCTAAAGTCCAGTCTCCTTCGGGAGATATCGCAATCAGCTTTGTTGCTTCAACAGGATCCCTCAGGCGGGGGACGCCTTTTATGAAACCTTTTTCAATGCCTCTGATAACATAAGAAGTTATTGCTTGCCGGATAAAGGTGGTCCACTCAGATCTCGCCCCCTCGCCATTCGTGACCTGCACCCTTCTGAATCTGGCGTCCGCATGGGGCTCATCTATGCCACCTATTAGTGGCCAGGACCCGAAGACCTTCTCGGCGTATACGCTCTTCACAAACATCTGCCTGGGGGATATCATGAACCTCCCGAAATAGTAACCCCCCACCCCAGTAAAGATCTGCCTAGCAACAAGGTATGGTATTAGCTCTTTAACGCCGTCCTCAAAGGTCTTCCTTTCCACCAAATAAGATTCGTGCAACCCGCGTGTCGTGTATTCGTGTTCAGATCGGGTTGCGCTTATCTTGTAGCAGTGGATCCTAAAGCCGCCGAGCCTCTCGAACTCATCAGAGGCTATCCTCGCGTAGACCTCTGTCGCCTTTTCATAAGCAAGTGCTAGAAATGGGTTTGGACACTCGGGCGTAGTTATCTCAAGAACGTCGTAAACTCCTGGAGTAACGCTCATGTCCCCGTACGCCCTTCCCCCGTTTATCAAAAATTGTGAGAACTGTCCATCCCTCTTGAGGAGAAATGGAGGCTCCCCATTTGGAGGGACCCTGTAATTCTTCAGCGCGTCCAGCAATTCATTCACGTATGCCCTACCCTTGATATAAGGTACGCAGTACTCCACCTCAATGCCCTGCCAGATCTTCACATAATACACCGTTATAAGATACTTTTAAACAAGTATAAATCTATCTCGCAACAAAAAATACCGGGGTGTCTCAATGAGGGTGCTGATAACTGGCGGGGGAGGGTTTGTAGGGAGCAGACTTACAAAGGCTTCTTTGCTAAAGGGTAATGACGTGGTGGTCTTAGATAAATCAAGAGGCGAACTTGAAGGCTACACCCATCCAAAAATGCAGTTCATACAAGGAGGAGTAGAAGATCCAGAACTCGTGAGGAGCGCCGTTAAGGGTTGTGATGTCGTCTACTATGCTGCCTGGTCGTTCGCCGAGAAGCCCTTGGAAGGTTTCAAAGTGGACGTCATTGGGTTTTTAAACGTGATAGAGGCTTGCTGTGACGCAGGTGTGAAGCACATAATCTTCCCGAGCAGCTCAGTTGTATATGGGGAACCGGTAACAACCCCAATAGCTGAAGATCATCCACTCTTGGTTGAGAGATCCCGAGCACCCACACACGCATTGACAAAACTCGCTGTGGAGAAGACAATGGCAATTTACTACAGGGAAAGGGGGCTACCATTCACAATTTTCAGGTTTTGGTGGGCTTTCGGAGACGAAAGAGTGCCGAGCGGGACCCTCCGGAAGATAATAGACAGCGCCCTTAGGGGCGAGCCTCTTTACGTTCCAAAAGGGGCTTCAGGCAGCGTTCTCTATGTCCAAGATCTTTTGAGGGCTTTCGAGGTCACAACCCTCTCCGAGCGAGCCTTTGGAAAGACATACAACCTCACAAGCTTTAACATGAGCTGGAAGGAGATTTTGCAGACAATCGTAGATTTAGCCGGATCGAAATCCACAGTCACAGAGGTTGAGCCAAAAGATTGGAAGGGCTCAGGTTTTCTTACAGGAAACTGGATCCTTGATGACAAGAGAATAAGGGATGATCTCGGCCTCATCCCTGATGAGGACCTCGCCAAAAAAGCCTTCAGAGAAGCCCTAAAAAAGACCATCGAAGCGAGAAGATCTGGCGCCTAAACACCTTTCAATTTCTTCTTTTTTCTTTCAAGAGCCTCTAACTCAACGATCTTTTCGCAGTCCGCGCATAGTTCCTTTGGCTCCTCCGCTCTTGAGTAAAACCTTCTTCCACATCTAACACACTTGTTATAGACGAACTCACTCTCACCATAACGCTCCATTATCGAACAACCCCTAAATTTATTCTTTTAAAACTATCATTGAAATTCAAATAAAAAAAGAAAGTATGTTTGTTTTTATTTAGGTATGGCCCCAACAACGAATGTGCAGTAGAAGAGCGAGACCAGGTAGAAGCAAGCGCCGCCTGCCAATACAAGTGTTGAGATCCAAGACATCCTGATCCTCTTCGGCACTAATTTGAGATTAACGTAAAGTAAGAGGAGGCAGTAGCTTCCCATAATCAGCGGCGAGAGGAATGCTAGCACGTCTAGTAGGAATACTGGTCCTTTTGCAGATCCAAGCAATATGGTGGCAATTCCAACGATTGTTACTACAAGTACCCAGATGTAGTACCACTTCCTCATGCTGAACTTCTGTGCGCCCTTGAATAAGTGGAACGTCATATCCGCCTGTCCTCTAGCAAAAGCATCAAAGACACCAAAGCTCATCTTCCATCCAATGAGGAACATGACTATGAACCACAGCGGGTAAAGTACAGGGTTTATGGCTGTGAATGCTTTAGCTATGGCGGATATTGCAGGGAGCGTGCTTCCTTTCAGAATTGCGGCCATTGCCTCTGGACTCATCTCTGCCGCAGCCATGCTTAGCACAGTGAAGAAGAGCGTTGTGATGAATGTAAGCAGACCGAGGCTAATCCACGCATCGTATATGTTAAGCTTTCTCCAGCGCTTCCACTTCTCTATTTCTTCATCAACATTGGTGTCGAAGATGTACGCACGATCGGTCCACTTCTCCTCCTTGCCGAATATTAAACCAGTGATCTTTGGCATGTATGCACCCATTCCTGAGCCTTCTTCTCTTGCCCACAAGGTGTACCACATCTGCTGCATGCCGGAAGGACCTATGAACGCCATTGCGCCGATTATCCTTGGAAGCCAAGTCTTCGTGGACATGGCATCAGTCCAGTAACCGAAGGCAACGGTTCCGTACAGCGCCTCTCCCCACATCGTCGGCGTTCCCACTAGAAGCGCCACGGCGAGGGAGACTGCTATCATAATCGAGATCGCTATCAGTAGCAATGTTTTCACAGTCTTGTAAACTTGGTAGGGGCTCAGTATCAGTACCGCCGCTATTGCGATAACTGAAGCTATGCCGATGGGCACCCAGTTCCATCCTATCAGTAGACCAAGGGCACCAGATCCTGTGGTGACGTGCCCAGGCCAAATATAAACCATTATGGCCACAATGTAGAAGTACCACATTATTATCGGGTGTATCCTTTTACCCGCCACGAATATACTCTCGCCTGTAAAGTACGTCCATCGGGCTATCTCCATCGTGACGAAGACTTGGATTATCAGACCTATAGTCGCAATCCACCTGACCTCGGGTCCAAACACGATGACTAGCCTAGGCCACATGAAAGTCTCGCCCATTCCGACGCCTAGGGCTGCCAAGAGTAGACCAGGACCAAGGATTTTCCGTATGCTTACAGGACCGGGATCATTGAGAACTCGCAACTCTAATGGGGGACCTCGTCCTATCCTAATCTCCTTAATCTCCTGTCCCATAGGAACCCCTAACTTTTTTTTTAGTTTTGGTATTTATAAGGTTTTGTTTAATTTTTAAAAATAAAACCACATTATAATTCGATTTATTATAGGCTTATAAGATCTTTTTTTAATAAGCCATTTTTATTAATAATTTATACAGATTTATCGCATTGGCAGACAACGGTTCTTAGTGGACCCTCCAGATAGGAGATGTCGGCGTCAACAGCGTCCACCGGGTAGTTAGTGAATGCGCCTATCAGCCTGTTGATCTTTTTACATAGTATTAAGTAGCCAATATAATGCTGTGGTTTTGGCGGGTTTAGAAATTTTTTGTAGGTAAATGTGACCCTGATAAAGCGGAACTCGTGATCGCCATCTTCATGGCCTGTATTTTCCAGAATCTTCATGTCCCTGATCCTTTTGTCCTTTGTTTGACCGAATACTTCATCAAGATAGTCCTTCAGGGAGAAGACCTTCTCCCCTTCCTTTGCCCCCTTTGACTTCATAAGGGCATCAAGCGGTTGCCATTGGACAGCTATGTATAGCTTCTTTGGAGAAAGCAAAGCAATCCTGCCAGACTGATAAGAGGATTTTTCCGTTATCTTTATCCGCCAATCCGAGGGAGTGGTAATCCCTATGTCAAAGAGTTGGAACTTCATAGCACACCCCTATAAATCTTACTTTTTCGCCCTCTTTTAATTTATCCTTTTAGAAAAATATAAGGACATAATAAATTTTATTATAAAATCTACAAATGTTAAATATGTCCTACCAGACAGCATTTTTAGCAAATGGAGTGAGATACTTTGCTGGAATTATTGACGTTAATATTGTTTTTAGTGATCATTGGTCTTATGATATGGGGTCCAATCGAGCGCGCCATCATCGGGGGCGTCGGCGTCGTTTTGATGATCATTATAGGCATAATAACTCCATACGAAGCCTTCGAACTGGTGGACTGGAACATACTAGCGATTTTGGCAGGCCTATGGATAGTGAGTTCTTACCTGATAAATGCCAAAATGCCTGAAGCTTTGATCTCGGCAGTACTAAAAAGAACAAAGTCTCTGAACGCAGTAATCTTCGCGCTAATATTCAGCGCAGGAATGGTAACAATGTGTGTGGACAATGTCCTCGTGGTGTTGTTGTTCTGCCCCATAATGCTGACCATATGCAGGACGCTCAAGGTCGATCCGCTTTTGCCGACGGTCATGACGGGACTCGCGGCAAACTTCATGGGTGTTGGGCTAATGCTTGGCGACATAACTCCTCAGATGCTGCACACAATAGCTGGAGCAGAGTTTATGGACTTTGTGATCTTCCATGGGAAGCCGGGCTCCTTCTTCGTACTTTTGTTGACCTTTCTAATAGTCCTAACCATTTACTCTAGAAGATTCCTTAAATTTGAGTACAAAGGGGACTTCCGTTCAATGTTGACTTCCGTAGCCGAGATCTCCAGCGAGAACAGGAAACTACTCAAAGTATCAATGTTCTTCTTCATAGTGATAATTGTATTGATGGCCCTGAGGAAAGTTTTAGAGGTGCCGCTGGGGGCGATAGCATTCTCAGGAGCACTAGTTATGGCATGCGTCATCGAACTTCTCCACAAGACTGGAAAATTGAAGGAGGCGCCCACGTTCGCAGAAGTCCTTGGAGGTTTGGAGTGGAGGGCTGTCCTTTATTATGCATTCCTCTTCGTGCTTGTTGGTTGTATCGAAAAAGCCGGGTATATCAGGGCCATCGCAGAAGGTCTTCAGCCCTTCCTGACAAGCGTTCAGGTCGGAATCCCGCTCCTTTACTGGGTTTCTGCTGGCGTAGCATCGATCGTGCAATTTGACGCCTACAACCTAACCATGTTCAGGACGCTGGCTGATCTTGGCATAACGACTGGACTCAACGTTTGGCCCTATTTCTGGTCGGTCGCATGGGCTGCTACTTTAGCAAGCAATGCTACCATAGTAAGTGCTCCAGCACTGTATGTGACTTGGACGCTTATAGAAAAAGAGGGATATAAGATAACGACGAAGGCTTTCCACTCGATCACAGCAAAGTTCGCAATAATAACGCTTGTGATAAACTTTGCAATAGCGTTCCTTTGGAATCTACTTTAATCACCCTAGCCACCCCATTTTTTAAAATTAGAAGGACTTAACACAGCCCCCTTTGAGGCTGAAGTCACGCTCAAGCTGTACCTGTGGAAGACACCTCTTTGGTATTTTGGTGCCCTCTCCTTCCAATTGGAGAGCCTCTTTTTAATCTCGCCGTCATTGACCAGCAACTCCAGCCTCCGCTTCTCTATATCTATTCTTATTACATCGCCGTCCTTTACAACTGCAATTGGACCACCCTCCGCAGCCTCAGGGGAGATGTGCCCTACCATCATCCCGTGAGTTGCTCCAGAGAACCTGCCATCAGTAAGAAGGGCAACGTCCTCGCCAAGACCCATCCCAACAAGCATAGAGGTCAGGGAAAGCATCTCTCTCATCCCTGGACCGCCCTTCGGACCTTCGTACCTTACTACAACCGCCTGTCCTGGCTTGATTTTTCCCTCGGACGTTGCAGCTATAGCCTCCTCCTCACAGTCGAAAACTAAGGCTTCCCCTTCAAAGTAAGTCCTCTTCAGCCCTGCGGTTTTGATTACTGCCCCCTCAGGGGCGAGGTTACCGAAAAGCACAGCAAGAGCTCCAGTCGGGCTAATGGGACTATCAAATGTTCTGATGGTGTTGCCTATTACCTCTGCTGCGATCAGGTTCTCCCCCACGGTCTTGCCCGTCACAGTAAGAAGGTCTAATTTTATAAGCCCCTTCTCGGAGAGCCTCTTCATGACTGCCGGTATTCCCCCGGCCTTGTCCAAGTCCTCAACGGCTGTCTTACCTGCAGGCATCATATCAACTAAGTGAGGTGTTTTTCTACTGATTTCGTCAAATACAGTCAAACTTAAAGGAATATCTGCCTCGTTCGCTATAGCCATCAAGTGGAGGACAGCATTGGTTGATCCCCCTAAAGCTACATCAACGGTGATGGCGTTTTTTATTGACCATTCGTTCACAATGTCCTTGGGCTTAATCCCTTTCTTTACGAGTTCCATAATTTGCAGACCTGTCTTTTTGGCAAGCCTGACCCTTCTGGCATCCACCGCAGGTATGGTCCCGCTACCCGGCAAGGAGAGTCCCATAGCCTCGATCATGCATGCCATGGTATTGGCTGTATAAAGTCCAGCACAAGACCCAACACCAGGGCAAGCATACTCCTCAACCTCTCTCAGTTGACTCTCGGTGATCTTGCCGCCTAAGTATGATCCAACACTTTCAAATGCTGAGTCTAGACTCATCCTCTTACCACGCCAAACGCCACATAACATAGGTCCGCCTGTGATGAAGATGCTTGGGATGTTTACCCTCAATGCACCCATCACCATGCCAGGCTCAATTTTATCACAACTACAGACGAATACCATTCCATCAAATGCGTGGGCTCTCGCAACTACTTCTATGGAGTCTGCGATGATCTCCCTACTGACCAAAGGACTCCTCATCCCTTCGTGACCCATCGCTATTCCATCGCATATCCCAATGGTATTGAATTCTAAGGGTGTGCCCCCTGCCATTCGAACGCCGGCCTTTACCGCCTCTGCGATCCTGTTCAGGTGCACGTGCCCTGGAATGAGCTCATTCCAAGAGTTTGCTATGCCTATTATTGGCTTATCGAGCTCTTCGTCGATGAGACCTAGTGCCTTAAATAATGACCTATGAGGGGTCCTTTGAAGACCCCTTTTCACGGCGTCTGAGATCATAAATACCACTTTGAGACACTATTAACAAGGAAATACAAAAAAATATCTACTAAACCGACAAAGGGAAGACTATGGATTCTGTTCTTTACCTAATCATTTTTCTCTTTGGGATATTTGCTGGGGGACTAGGGGCGACTCTGGGGTTGGGAGGCGGGGTCATCATGATACTCTTTTTCACACTGGTGGTAAACATACCTATACATAAGGCAGTCGCCCTAAGCCTCTTGGCAGTTATAGCAAGTTCCAGCATGGCAGGCAGCGTGTATGTGCACGAAAAGATGACTAATATCAGGTTGGCGATGGTCCTAGAGACTTGCACCGTGCCTGGTGCTGTTATCGGAGCTTTTTTGGGGTTAGCTATGCCCGGTCGCATTGTTGAGGCGGTTTTGGCAATAGTTCTGCTATATGCCGGCGTCACGAGCGTAAGGCAAGTGAGATCTGAGAGGATCGTGCTACACGAAGATCGCCTTGGCATCGGAGGTGAGTACTATGATGAATCGAAAAAATCCATTGTGAGGTATTCTGTGGACCGGCTCAAAACAGGCCTGTTTGCTAGCCTGTTGGCTGGGCTAGTTTCGGGGATTGTGGGGATCGGGGGCGGCATAATTAAGGTTCCAATAATGAACTTCATCATGAGGATCCCGATAAAAGCCTCGGCAGCCACGAGCAACTTTATGGTCGGCGTCACGGCTGCCGCGAGCGCAGTTGTGTACTTCAGCAAGGGCGTTGTTGATCTGCAGATGGCTGTTCCAACAGTCTTTGGGATTATAATAGGGGCGCTCATCGGTACCAGGCTTCTTTCTCAGACTCAATCACCGTACCTCCGGATTCTGCTTGGGTTTGTCCTTCTCTTCTTCAGCGGGGTGATGTTTCTTAAGGCGGGAGGGATATTGGTTTGGTAAGTGCTGAGACAACAATATCGTGGGTTTTAAGGGTCGGCATTCTGCTGTCAGCAATCCTTTTGGTTTCAGGTCTCTTCCTTGGAGAGAACGTTCTCTGGTTAGGTGTTTTGATGCTCATCCTGACCCCCTTCCTTAGAGTTTCCTTTGCTGCGCTTTACTTCTTGCTCCACAAAGATATGCGATTTTTTGTGATAACTATGTATGTGATATTGATGCTTGTGATTGGTAGTTTATTGAAGATCTGAGCTTTTAAACATTGAAAATAGTCATACTAAAATAGTCACAAATCACTTTTTAAATAAAGTGATATTTGGGTCTACATCACATTATTTAACTGCAATAGGTTTTAATATGGTGGCATAATAAATAATTTGCGGTGAGAATATTGGTAAAGACCACCTTAAGTGTGATTAAGGCAGATGTCGGATCCCTTGCAGGACATAACGTCGTTCACCCAGACCAGATAGCCTCCGCAGAGAAGAGCTTAGCCGAGGCTAAAGAGGCAGGCTTAATTTATGATTACAGGGTAACAAATTGCGGGGACGACCTCGAGCTCATTATCACGCACAGAAAGGGTGAAGAGAACCCGGAGATCCATGGTCTAGCGTGGGAGACTTTCAAGAAAGCCTCAACTGTGGCTAAGAACCTGGGACTTTACGCAGCCGGGCAGGACCTCCTCAGCGATGCCTTCTCAGGGAACCTGAAGGGGATGGGACCTGGATATACTGAGATAGAGTTTGAGGAGAGGGCCAGCGAGCCAGTGGTGATATTTATGGCTGACAAGACGGAGCCTGGAGCTTTCAACCTTCCACTCTACAGAATATTTGCAGACCCGTTCTCCTCAGCCGGTCTTGTCATAGACCCGAAGATGCATGATGGCTTCACGTTCCAGGTTTTAGATGTTTTGGAGGGGCATTCCTATGAGATGAATACCCCGGAAGAATCCTACGACCTGTTGGCTTTGATAGGGACCACTGGGAGGTATATCCTCAAGCGGGTTTTGAGGAAGACTGACAGGCTTGTAGCAGCCTCGGTGAGTATCACGAAGCTCTCGCTAATAGCTGGCAGGTATGTCGGAAAGGACGACCCCGTCGCCATCGTGAGGGCGCAGCATGGTCTTCCGGCGGTTGGAGAGATCCTTGAGCCCTTTAGCTTCCCTCACCTTGTGGCAGGATGGATGAGGGGATCACACTATGGACCAATGATGCCGGTTGCCCAGAGAAATGCAAGGTGCACCAGGTTTGATGGTCCTCCAAGGTTCGTGGCACTAGGCTTCCAGATCAAGGACTCAAAACTTGTGGGACCTGCAGACCTGTTCGACGACCCGGCATTCGATCTGACCAGAATGAAGGCTCAGGAGATCGCCGATTATATGAGGAGACATGGACCATTTATGCCGGAGCGCCTTGGTCCAGAAGAGATGGAGTACACAACACTACCACAAGTGCTGGAAAAATTGAAAGGCAGGGCGAAGAAAGAGGAATAAGATGATCCAAAAATCACTTATCTCTTCATCCTATTCTGGGAGATGAACCCTTGAGGATTAAAGTTTCGTACCTCTCCATCTTAAGAGACGTGACACATGTTAGCGAGGAGTATCTAGAACTGCCCCAAAGATCTACCGTAAAAGACTTGGTCGCCCTCCTTGTTAAGAAGTACGGAGAGGGCTTAAAGTCATTCCTGGACCCTGGCACAGATATGGGGCAAGGGATCTTAGTAACACTAAACGGCGAGCTCCTATCATCCAATGAAATGGAAAGGGTCATTCCAGAAGGCTCCGAAGTACTGATCGGCATACCTCCTTTTGGAGGCTAATCCTCAAGGGTGAAAAACTTTGGGAATATACAAAACAGAAGTCCTCGTGATAGGAGGGGGACTAGCGGGTCTAACCGCTGCAATCTCCTCCGCCTCCAACCTCTCTGAAACCATGATTGTAACAAAGACGCTTGTTGGCGGAGCCAATACAACATCGGTTGCAGCAGGCATTATTTCAGGAGTGACGAACTTTAAAGATCCTGAAGACAGCAGGGAGTTGCATTACAGGGACACAATCTCTGGCGGTCATATGGTAAACGATGAGGCTCTCGTTAGAACAATGGTCAACGACTTCTCCAAATATCTTGATAGGCTTTTAGTTTTGGGGTTGGAGCTTGAAGGTGACGATGAGCCCAGAAGGATACTTATACCTGGTCACTCAAAACCGAGATCCTACCTAATCAAAGGTAAATGTCACAGCCTCCAGAGTCTTCTTAGACGAGTTTGCGAAGGTCTTGGCGTAGCGTTTATGGAGAGAACCCTCATAACCTCCTTGATAAAGGATGATGAAAGAGTAGTAGGTGCTGTGGGCATCAGGGCTGACAACATGGAGGTTGTTGGAATAAAAGCAAATTCAATAGTACTGGCTACAGGAGGGTCAGGCGAGCTTTATCCTCACACACTTATGCCCCTTGGGTCTTCTGGTTATGGAGTAAGCCTCGGCTTCAGGGCGGGAGCAGAGCTGGTGGATATGGAGTTCGTTCAGTTTTATCCAACCATGATTGCAGAGGAGGGTCTGCCGAAGTTGTTTGTTGACTATGCGCCGCTGCTAAAGTTCGGTGCGGACATTTTAGACGGAGATGGTAGGTCAATATTCAAAAAGCACGGGGTGGTGGAACCTCACAGGCTCACAAGAGATCAATTCTCAATAATCATGGCAAAGGAAATGGTCGGGGGTAGATCATTATTCTTGGACTGTACCTCAATCAAGGACGAAGATCTCTTGGGCAGCCCCTCACTCTCTTCAGCGGTGAGAGACCTAGAGTCGAAGAATGTTCCGGTGAGATCCAAGAGGATTAAGGTCGCACCGTACGCGCACTTCTTCATGGGAGGGCTTAAGGCAGATCCCAACGGCATGACAAACGTAGAAGGTCTTTTTACAGCTGGTGAAGCCATGAGCGGAGTACACGGAGCAAACAGGATAGGTGGCAACGCCCTAGCGGCGTGCTTGGTCTTTGGCTTCAGAGCCGGATTGGCCGCATCTCTACACAGCGGCACCGTAAATGAACCGGACGATAAGTTAGTGAAATACTCTGCCTCAAAGCTTGTGGAGACCATAAACTCAGAGGGGGTCGAAGAAGCCAGTCGCGTTAAAGGAATTGTGCAGAAAAATATGTGGGACGGTGTTGGGATTCTGAGAGATAAGGACGGACTAGAGAAAGCTTTGAGTATCTTCAATAGTCTGAGAGGGGTTAAAGTCTCATCGAACACTCCAATAGATAAACTGTTGATTCCGATGATGCTCGACAACGCTGAGGCTATAGCATTGTCCGCTATGATCAGGGAGGAAAGTAGAGGTGCGCATTTTAGGACAGATTTCCCTGAGACTAAGGATGAATGGCGCAAGAGGATCGTACTAAAACTTCAAGAGGGCGAGTGCAAAGTTAGCTTCCTTGTGCCATGATCACATGATCAATAATAGAAGTCGTAGTAGGATAGCACGTCAAAATCAAAACTAAAGTCAAAATCAACAAGAAAAATAAAAAGAAATGAGAATTAAATAAGAAATTCTGAAAAATTCGAATTCTTTAAATACTCCAATGTAATTTTCAACCCCTACGGAGGGAAAACCATTGGACATACTTTTGATCTTTCCACTAATATCGGGTATAATTGCGCTGATATATGCAGCATACCTTGCCATGAGCGTCTTAAAGGAGGACGAAGGAACTGACAAAATGAAGAGTATAGCAAAGGCGATAAGGGAGGGTGCCAAGGCATACCTCAATAGGCAATATAAGACCGTCTTTATATTCGCAGCAGTTATAACAATAATACTTGCCTTAGCCATAAACTGGCAATCCGCCCTTGGATTTATTGTTGGGGCCGCACTTTCTGCTTTGGCAGGCTATATAGGAATGAACATGACCGTGCAGGGCAACGTCCGAACAGCAAACAAGGCGAAAGAAGGTCTTGCAGCTGCGTTATCGCTCGCCTTCAAAGGTGGTGCGGTAACGGGATTCTCGATTGTCGGTCTGGCGATAATAGGACTCTCCGCCTTCTACCTAATATTTGGAGAGCCCTCACTGATGGTAGGCTTTGGTTTTGGTGCATGTCTCATAAGTTTATTCGCCCGTGTGGGCGGGGGCATTTACACTAAGGCTGCCGATGTAGGGGCAGACCTCGTCGGAAAGGTTGAGGCAGGAATACCCGAGGACGACCCTAGGAACCCTGCGGTCATAGCAGACAACGTAGGAGATGCCGTGGGTGACTGCGCGGGCATGGGAGCCGACCTATTTGAGACCTACGTGGTCACAGCACTTGCTGCGATGCTACTTGGCTCCTCACCGCCTGTGAGGGCTGTGTTTGGTCTCAATGGGATTATTTTACCACTTGTGATAGGTGGACTGGCAATATTCGCAACAATCGTTGGAACCTTCTTTGTGAGGCTAGGGAAGAGTAAAGCTATCATGAATGCCATGTACAAAGGAGTGATTGTGACCACCGTTTTGTCGGCAATTGCATTTTATGTAGCCAATTTTTACCTAACAAACGGGAACATTGGGATATTTATAGCATCCATAGTTGGGCTTTTGGTGATGGCTGCAATGGTGGCGCTTACCGAGTATTTCACAGCCTACAGATACAAACCCGTTCTTACAATCGCCGAAGCTGCAAAGACGGGCGCAGGTACGAACGTCATAGCAGGACTTGCTGTTGGACTCAGGAGCTCATTTCCACCCGTAATTGTGATTGTTGTGGGAATCCTGGTGGCATACTTCGTCTCAGGAGGAGCATCTTCCCCAGAGATGGGAGTTTACGGAATATCAATCGCAGCCGCAGCGATGCTATCCGCCACAGGCATCATTGTCTCAGTGGACTCTTACGGACCGATAACTGACAACGCGGGAGGGATCGCTGAGATGGCAGGGATGTCCGAGGATGTGCGAGCGGTTACAGATCCGCTTGATGCTGTTGGCAATACTACAAAAGCTGTGACTAAGGGCTATGCCATAGGTTCTGCCGCATTAGCAGCCTTGTCATTGTTCGCAGCTTACAGAGATGAGATAGTTATAAGGGGTTTGCCGTTCACACTGACCATTGACGATCCTATAGTCCTCGTTGGTCTACTGCTGGGCGCAGCTGTGCCGTTCCTATTCACCTCATACCTTATGATGGCTGTGGGGAGGGCAGCATTCCACGTCGTGGAGGAGGTCAGGAGGCAGTTCAGAGAGATAAAAGGGATACTTGAAGGGACGACGAAGCCAGAGTACGGCAGAGCGGTGGATATCGTTACGAGGGCTGCACTCAGGGAGATGGCTATCCCGGCGATTATAGCGGTTGGGTCGCCTCTGGTTGTGGGGTTCCTCCTTGGTTACAGAGCGCTTGGTGGGATGTTGATGGGCGTAATACTTTCAGGGCTAATGTTGGCAATCCTCATGACTACTGGAGGCGCGGCATGGGATAACGCGAAGAAATACATTGAACTGGGCAATTTTGGAGGTAAGAGGAGCCCTGCTCACGCTGCAGCAGTTGTGGGCGATACTGTCGGAGATGCCTTCAAGGATACAGCAGGACCTGCGATAAACCCGCTAATAAAGGTCATGAACACAATCGCCATACTGTTCCTGGTGCTAATACTTAAGTACGCACTACTCTAACTTTTTATTTGGTGTCGACTTTGGTCGAAAGGACTTTTCTCGTAAGAGTAAAAGAGGAGACATACATGAAGCTACTCGAACTACAGAAGCAACTCAGGTTTCAGGACAACCAAGACCGAAGGAGAAAGACTATGGACTATGTCATAAGGTTTCTATTGAAACATTATGAGGAAAAAGACTAGCTAGCGGCTCATAGCGACCGTTTTGTTTTTGATCCCATTTGACCAGGTTTTCATCTATTTCCTCATTCTCACAATAATTATTGCCTCGGATACCCTAGGGGCCTTCATCCTATCGTCGGTTTGCATGACTCTCGTCATCGGCATAAAGAATATTACACAAATTGACGTATCAACTTTTCTGCTGGGTAAGTCTATGGAAGACGAACATGTGATGGAGGCGCTAGGTCGAACAAGAGTGGTCGTAAGGGACGGCAAGGTCGTAGAAGTGGGCGAGCCCATGATAAAGTCCTGCCCCTTAGCCGAGAGGTTCGAGGAGCCCGTCTTTGAGTTCACAAAAGAGTCGATCAGAAGAAACATAGAGAATAGAATAAGGAAAGTCGGGATGTTCACAAAGGAAAGGGTAGTAATCTCGGATAGGGACTTCGTCCCATTCGGTGCTTCGGAGATGATAAGTTTCGGAATTAAGTGCAATATTCTCGATGGGGCAGTAATCGTATGTGATGGGGCGGGAACGGTTGTGACCAGCAACCCTCTTTTAGTGCAAGGCATTGGGGGGAGGATGTCCGGTCTGGTCAAGACTACGCCTATACCAGAGGTCATAGAGTCTATCGAACGGAATGGTGGCTTTGTATTGGACAAAAACGCAGCACTCATCGACCAGGTCAGAGGTTTGGAGCTGGCTCACAGGCTGGGCTTCTCAAGGGTTGCTGTTACAATTACCACACCCGATGAGGGGGAGGCGATCAGGTCAAAATTTCCTGAGGTAACCATATTTGCAACACATCTGACTGGAATATCGAGAGAAGACGCTGAGCGTCTTGTAAAAGTCTGTGACCTGATGACCGGGTGTGCATCAAGGTGGGTCAGGGAGATCGCTGGACCAAAGGCTCTGCTCCAGGCAGGTTCATCCATACCCGTCTTCGCAATTACTGAGAGAGGCAAAGAGTTAGTGTTAAACAAAATCAAGGGAATGGATAAACAGGTACTCGTCAAACTTCAAAGGCTTCCATATCAGGGAGAACGGCAGCCGGATCCTTTGAGATGACTCAGTCTTATGACAAACTCGCAATAGGAATCGCCTTTGTTCACACATTTTGTCTCTATGCCCCGGCACGGACTATTGAATAAAACACTGATGAGACCGACCAAAAATCCTCTGAGAAAGCTGTTCTGGTATCCTTTGATCTCTTTTGCAGCCATCTCCTCAAAGTTATCCCTAACTCTTATGACAATCCTGTTTGCCTTGTCGTCGCACTCAGCCAGTTCAAAGATCCCCCAGCCAAAGCTCTGGAGTCTTGCAAAGGCGATCTTTATTTTCTCTGCATTGCTCAAGGAGCCTTTCAGCTTCAGGAGGTCAAGCCCCTTTCCCTCTCCAGCGTCATTTCCCATGAACCAAAGGAGGGTCATCCCGCCAGCACCAAACCTCTTTATGAGTCCCTGAAAGAGCGTCTTCCACGTTTGAATGCTCAAAGCTGCCACCGGATAGTAGTTTTCTGAGAAGTTAAAAATCAACGGAAAACCTCTCATATTGTATATAAAGCCAGGAACGCCCGTATCTATACAATCAATGGAGATCAGCCTCGGACCAAAGCATTCCCTTATTTCCTTCAAAATCTCCTCCTTCAGACCATCCTTTCCAGTGAGGTCTGCGATAACAAAATCGTGAGTCACATAGTCCTTCTGATGGGACGTGATATTGAGTAACAGAATCCCCTTTCTGTTGAAAATTTTTATAATTTCTGCCGTCGGACTGAAATCCGGAAGCTCTATCTTTGACACAACATATAATCCACAGTAGCTTCTTCCTGGCTCATAATAATGGTCAGATAGGTGGACAGGCACCTGCAATGAAAGCACCACGATTAAAATTGTTTCTTATTATATTTAAGACATTATATTTAAGAAAGTATTTTGTTTTTAAAATCACATGTAGGGTGAGATGACAATAGCTTGAATTTAGGGTAAACCTCTTTCCTCATTTGTTTATTCAACTTTCCTTTAAAGTCCAACCACCCTGTGTTTTGATCACTTTTCCTTTTCTCTTCAGATCCCTAAGAGCTGAGGTTACAATACTCCTTTTCAGACTAAAATGGCTCATTATCTCCAAGTAAGTGATGGGCCTTCCCTTTTCTTTTAAAAAATTTAGGATGAGGTTCTTTATGTAGGCTGCCCTAGAAGATCTGGATAAGTCTTCTCTCACGGGATATATAATCCCCGGTAGTCCGAATACTGCCGTACCATCTTCTAATCTGCAGACAGAGATGACATCGCCTCTAGTGCGGAGCGACCTTAGCTGAGAGTACACTGTCCTCTCACCGAACCTCAGCCTGAGCCTTGAGATTATCTCTCTTATTGTCAAACACTCTCTACTCAGAAGGTCTAAGATCTCACTCCTACACTCGCTTGCGAGCTTTCGGTTTTTCATATTTAGTAGTATGGCACGGGTCGAATTGTTCACTTCAGTCAGATCACCGCCACCTAGCGCAGCTTTCAATCCCTGATCATCCCCCTTCATTACGAGATATATACCAAAGTTGAGTGCCAGGTTGACTGCGTCCCGATCAATAGTTCCCCGAGCAGCCAACATTATCGCTCGCGCGTCCATTGTTTTACGGATATCAAGAAGTTTCACTAGTTTTTCGTAGAATTTTGTTTTTTTGTTTAGAAATTCAACAGCGATCGGCGGCGGACCAGGAGAGTAGTAATCCAACAGCCAGTTCTTACTTCCCGAGACCACGACATTTCTTGCCCCAGGTATTCCAAGGGAGTCCATAAATATCTCTGTTAAATATGGTTTTGACACTATTTAGAGTTTATGGTTTTTTATTTCAAATGTTATGATAACAGGCACCATGAGTTTCAACGAATACCCCTAGCTTCCTTATTTAAATGTAAATTTGTAAACTAGTAAATGGATTACTATCAATGCCCAGAAGAAGTGGCCGAAATTTTTAGTTTTGTGCTAAAAATGTACATTTTAGAAAATTATTTTAAATAAATATAAATCTTAATTCTTATTATGC
>JACIVQ010000028.1 GCA_014361445.1 Methanosuratincolales archaeon
TGGATCTTCCTTCTTTTGAGACCCAACCTTTTAGTTGCCATCTTGGTGAAGATTCGAGGTAGGTGGCGAATTTTGTTAGTAGTGGCGTGTTTACTTCGGCTATCTTTGGTTTTGGGGCTTTTAGCATGTGGGATAAGACGTAGGCTAGATCGTCAAGTTGTGGTTCGATTTTCTTGCCGTTGTAAAGCATTAGGAGGGTTCCTTGTTTGTAGTTTAGTCCCACCGTGGTTAGGTAAGTGTTTGTTAGTTTTGTTTCTCCATATTTTGCCAGTCCTATTGTTGTTAGGCATTTTATTATGGGGTTTGCGGATGTTGTTTTTGAGAATAGGTAGTCGAAGAATATCCATTCTCCGCGTATTTGGGGCCTATCGTATATCGTGAGGTCCTTTTTTCTTTCTGCTTTCCAAATGCTGCATACGTCGATTATTAGGCGTTTGGTTAGTAATCCTGGTCTTAGGAGGCCCCAGCCTGTAAAGTCTACTACTGATGGACCGAGGTGGTTGAATATTTTTTCTGCGAGTTCTGCTGGATCCGTGATTGGTGTCTCTGGCGTTATGTTTGTATATATTCTAAGCCTCATCCTCTTACCCTATACCCTATTTTTTTCATTGGGTATTCTCCCGGGGACATGTAGTGAAGCCATTCGGCTATGCGTTGCCTGTATTCTATGGCGATTTCTAAAGCGAGTTTTAGGTCTTCGTCGGTGGGTTCCCCGTGAGGCGCTATCAGTTTCAACATTCCACTTGCGACTCTCTCTATGGCTATTTGATCTCTGCGGTCAATGTTCTGGAGTTCTATTAAATTGGTTATTTGGGCTATATACTCGTGCTTTCTTCTCATTTGGTGCATTATTTCTGAGAAGTAGTCTGTTGCGAACCCATAATATCTTGAAAGATAGACTTCTGCCCTTCCAACCTTTGGGATTTCCCAGCCAGGGATGAAGCCGTGAATTCTGTCTATAAAGGCTGTTTCCCTCATGTCCTCTGGTAGGACGTAGGTGAATTCTTCTATTGGTCTCTCGCCGCTTACATCTACGTTTCCGAGGAAGGCTAATGAGCAGCCGCTACTTCCTTTTCTTTTGCCCCTCTCATATTCTCCTAGGGCCATGAAGTGTTTTAGTTTGCCCATCATTTCCGCGGCGTTCACGAATTCTATTTTTCCTATTTCGTCGAAGACTACGCAGTCTCTTGTGGGTATCTCGCCTGGGGAGTCTCTTTGAAGGTTCCATATTAGGACAGCGGGGCTTACTTTTCCGCCTGAGAATATTCTTGCGTAGAAGGAGGAGTTGCTGAAGACGTAGGTTTTTCCTGTGTTTCTCGGCCCCAGTTCCATTAGGTTTAGGTTTTCTTCGACCAGGGGAAGCAGTCTTGTTAAAATGATGAACTTCTTTCTCTGAGGTAGAAGTGTAGGATTGTAGCCTATTGTGCTTATGAGGATGTCTGTCCATTCTTGGGTTGTAAATTCTTTTCTTCCCTTTGCGAATTCGTTTAGGTTTACGTTGGCTATTTGGAAGGGTTTGAAGTCTGTTATCACCATTTTTATTGTGCGGTCTGGGTTGTATTCTATTGCTACTTTGCCCCATAACCCTATTTCTAGAAGCCTTGGGTTCTGTTCTACTATATCGTCAGGGATTATTATTGGGTCTTCTATGGGTATGTTTAGGAGGTTTGCGAAGTTTAGTCCGCTTTCTACATCTTTCTCCACTTTAATTTCTGCTATTAGCTCGACTTTCCCGTTTTTTACTAGGTCGAATTTTACTCTGTCTTTTTCTTGTGGTTCTCTGTAGTATTTTTCTACGAGTTCGGAAACTTTTTTTAGGCATTCTGGTGTGATTTGGTCTCCGCAGGCTTTTGCGATTAGGTATTCGGCTATGAATCTTGGAAGTCTCCCTATGTGGCCGTGGAGGATTAGGTCTTTTCGGACTACGGCTTGGTCGTAAATGTATTTGAGTTTGGCGCTAACATTATCCATAAAACTCATCTATTATTCACCCGAAAAGTTCTTCTATGTCCCCTCTGACCATGGTTTTCTTTTCTTCCAGTCTTTTAACGAAAAGGGTCAAGGTTTTTTCGATTCTCTTGTTTGTGTCGCCTATGATGTAATCCATTGTCACTTTAATTTCGTATTTTCCTGCTTTTAGCGCTGGCAATTGTAATTCTTGTTTTTCTTGTTTTTCGATTTTGTCGAATAAGTATTCATGTTTTTTATCTGGTAATTGGACTTTCAATCTTACATTTCCTATTGGTTCGTTTAATGGAGTTGTTATTATAATACCAAGTTTTGTAGGAGTGTTTTCTTGCACAACAGGATTGAATAAATATACGTCTGGTTCTAGACTTGGAACTTCGACAACTTCCTCCTCAGATTCCTCTACTTCGCCTTCCCTTAAAATTTTCAAACACTTCCTAATTTCATCCAATTCTCCATCAGTAATGCCATATAATTTAGAAACCAATTTGTCGATTTCCTCTTCAATTTGTTGTAGGTTTTCTTTTAACTCGTCCCGTTTTTCTTCATAGATTTGTTTCGCTAATTCGTGAGCTCTCTTGGAGAGTTCTGATAATTTTAAGTGTAAAGAATTGTTTGCAATAAATTTTGGTATCCTTAATCGCTCAGTTATGTGGGTAGAAATGGAAGTCTCTATTACGTAAGAGGCAACGAAAAGTTTTATTATTGAAGAGTTAAGAACGGATGAAACAAAGTGTGCCTCATCCTCGTTCGAAAATGGTATAAGCATCAATTTTTCATTAGGTATCATTCCAGCCATTACTGCTGTTGAGAATTCGGCTTTTCCCGAAATTTTTTCCAGCAATACATTTCCAAACAACTTTATATGGGGCCAAAGATGGCTTAACATTAAATAACCAGTAAAATGGAGGGGCTGAGCGCTCAGCGATTTCAAGCTTCTTTTCTCTATATGGTTCCAGCTTCGATTTGTATGGTTCACCGCCTCTATTCACTAAATCTTTGAAGAAGTAATAGAAATATTCCCAAGTCTTTGGATATTTGACTTTTAAATCAGAATGTGATAAGGTATTTCCACTCTCATCTACTGGCAAGAGAATGCATACTAACTCGCCGTTACAATACCACTTTTTTACATCTCTTCCCCTGATTAAAGGATATACCAACTCTTTTTCCACTACTTGTTCAACTTGTTTGACGCTTTTCTTTTGGCCTGGTAAAGGTGGGTTTGTAATAAGCAAGCCGTCTTGGGCCTCAGAGATCACTTTAACCCAGTAAACCTGATTTAAAGCTGTGTTTACACCCTCATAAGCTTTATACCATGGGCTGCTGCCAAAAATTTTCTTTATTCCCTCATACGCTTTTTCGGTTATTTGCATCCACGGGCTTTCTGGCTTGTTTATTTCAATAGGTATGAAAGCCATGTTTAATTGTCTCGTCATATTCTTAACTTCTTCTAGTGAGGAATCTTGGTCTATGCCTCCAGAGGCAGGGTTATGCCAGATTATGCATGAAACTGGGAAGGCTGTCGGCTTAGCTTTTTCAACAACTATCAGCGAGGTTCGATTGATGGCCCCTTCAAATGGGAAGAGGGTCACTAAGTCATGGATTTTTAAGACTTTACATGGACAGTTTTCCCTCCTCACTCTTACAATAACCTCTCGCCAAGAACTTCCTAAATCCGGCACCTGCCTGCGTCTTAAAGGCTGTAAATGGGATTAGAAAAGTTAGTTTTCCTGAATCTTTCACGTATCTGTCTAGACATCTTGCTAAAAACAGCATAGCCATGTCTCGCTTGACTTTGCCAAGACCCATACCCTTAGTTTTCTCAAGTAGACCATACCAGTCCCAAATTTTTTTACTCTTCTCTCTATAATCCTCAGGCAAATTCTCCCAATTTATCCATGGTGGATTGCCCACTACATGGTCAAACCTGCCATTTGAACTAACCACAGTTAACGGCGCAAAAGCGTTCTTAATAATGGATGTCCAAACATGGTTTTTGCCCTCTTCTTCAAGTCTAAGAAACTTGGCGTAAAGATCACCTAAAAGTTTTAACTCATTCTGGTCTAAATCAAACTCTTTTAAGACAACTTGCTTAAAATCCTGAGCTTTATATCTTAGCCTCACATACCTATCTATGGCGTCAAGCACTCTGTTCAACAAGCCCTTGTCAATAATGGATTTTGGCAACTCGAATTCGCCCACATAATGCGTAATCAAATAGGAAACCCCAGTCAACGTCTGCCTTGTTTCAACAAGTAACGAGTCGGCGAGATACACGGGCATCTCAATAGGCCCCTTAGCATAACTTAAAAGATCAGCAACAGTCAAAAGATAATTCGTTCTAGCGGTCAACACAGCCAGCGGATTCAAATCAAAGCCCACAACATTTTTCAGAAGATAATCTGCCAGAACGTCCTTCAAATAATGCTCTTCAGCATACTCCTTAAACCTATTTACTGCAAGAATAAGAAAAGTACCTGAGCCGCAGGCTGGATCAAGGACTCTCAAACTAAGTGGGGCAAGCGCATCGCCCTTTTCCTTTACTACTCTTTCAAACTCTTCAAGCGTTAAACCAGCTTCATTTAACACTAAATCAGCAAGCCAATCCGGAGTATAATACTCGCCCAAATCATGCCTAATCTTTCTTGGGACAAGGTTCTGGTAAAGCCTCTTCAATATGTCCCTTGCATATTCTGGCTCCAAAACTGGCGTGGCGGGCTCATAATCAGCCAGTTTCTTGGCAACTTCGCATAATACTTCCGCAACTTCCTCATTAAGCTCCTCCAAATACCAAGAGAAATAATCTCCCTCAACAAAGTTTGTTATGTTAAGAAGCTTTTTGAACACGCCACCGTCTTCAAGTTCCTCAAAAGCTCTTCTAAGCGAATCGAGCCCGCGCATATGGGCGTCTTCAAGTTCGGCCACATAAGACTTGAGAAACTTGCCTGCGCCGTATAGATAAGCAATCTCAGCTCCTAGCAACTTCATCAAAAAAGCATAATAAGTATGGATGGAGAACAAAAGACCTTCATAATCCGCGATATCGCCAAGCCCGTACTCGCCCTCAAGACCTTTGATCTTCTCAGGGCTATATGCACAAACCTGCGAGAACAATTTTTTCCAATCATTAAAAAGTGCCTCAACCTTGGGCTTCTTAGAAGCCAAAAGCCTATTATACAAAATTTTTACGGTTTTCCTAGCCACTTCACTTGTAGGGCCAAAATCCCTCAACAAT
The DNA here is from genome assembly GCA_014361445.1 of Methanosuratincolales archaeon. Classification (GTDB taxonomy): domain Archaea; phylum Thermoproteota; class Methanomethylicia; order Methanomethylicales; family Methanomethylicaceae; genus WYZ-LMO10. The sequence goes on from JACIVQ010000028.1 coordinate 5,207, forward strand.
TCATCGACTACGAGTTTTTTCCGCCTAAGCCCCCTAATAGCCTCAATAAGCCTAAGAACTGTTTCCCTATTAAGATCGTAAGGGCCTCTGAGCGCCCAGTCTTTACTCTTAATATCATACCTGACAAACGCTATCTTATCACATAATATTACACCGAGAAAGGAAGCATACCTGGCCTCAATCTCTGCCTCCTTTTTAATATAATTAATAACCTGCTCCTTCGCCTTCATAATGCCCGATTTGGTGGAAAGCCTGCCCGGTGCCTCATATTCAATAATCAAATGACCGTAAAGCGCATCTGCCCTGCCACCTGACACAAAAGTATATTCGTAATGTCCAGGTTGAAGGTCAAACTTCTCAAGAACCTCGTTATAAAGAATTCTCTCAGCATTAATCTTAAACTCTTCTTCATTTGCAGCTTTTACTGCGGCAATTTTAAGATCCGTAAGCACCTTATCTACATCAACACTCGCGATCACATAGCTCAACCTTCTACATAACTTCTAATAACTTCAAAATCTTTGGGCGAAATCTTAAACATAGCCCTACGTAACCTAATACTCCAGCGCTTCAACCCTCTAGTGAAACTTAATTTTTTAACAAGCTCATCAAAAAACAGCGGATTGTCAGGAACTATAACAGGCTCAAGCTTAACACGAAAAGGGAAAATCTCTTCCCTTCCAAAATCAGCCCAGTAAAAAATTTTCTCTCTACTTTCAAAAGATTCAGAAACAGCTTTGAAGATCCCTCCAAAACGCTTAGGAATAACATAAAAAACCAAAAAATCACCAGGTTTTACCGCCTCAATTTGATGTCTGCCTCGCTTCTCTGGAACGCCCCAAACCTTATGCTTTCTAACAACCTTCCAGTTGTCCTCATTCGTTACACAAAGCCAATAATTCACCTAACGGTCACCTTCCTTTAAAAAAATAACAAAACTTCATTTAAATACCTAACGAAATTGTCAATAAGAACCTAAACATTTCTTTTAATATACTCATTTTCTATCCAGTATTTGACCTTCTGAATTTTAGAAACGCAAAAGTACCCTGAATTGATTTCTGAATGCTTTCGAAGATTATTGCGTCGCCCCATGGAAACAACCCAAAAATGTACGCACCCGCACTTTCGCTCACACTCCCGCTCGGGCTGTGAAAGAGCCTCGCCCGCCCGCCGTCCTGAAGTGGACGGACCTCGCCGCAGGCGTTTTAATATTGATCTCGGTCAGCAGCTCCATATAATAACAAAACAGATAGTCGCCTACGCTAAGCAGTTCCCAAAGCCTGTAATAGCCCTGGAAGGATTAAACGGAATACGCAATAACTTCAAGAAGTCTAAGAAGCTCAACAAGCGGTTCCACAGCCTACCCTTCAGAAAACTCCAGACCATCATAGAATACAAAGCCCTCTTAAAGGAGATCGAGGTCAAATACCTGACGAGGAAGGAGACCAAGAACACATCTAAAACATACCATAGGCGTAGGCATTTTGTCCAATTAAAGAAAAGAAAGTTCAGATGCCCCAAATGTGGGCTAACTTACAACAGAGGCCTGAACGCACGTATAAATATAGCCCACCGCTCAATGAGAGCGATGGGATAGGGGAGTTGTAAGTGTGAGCCCCTGAACCAGCAGATGTTTCTGAAGGCGTAAAGCACCAGGCGAACGCCGGAAGCCCCCATCAGCCTTGGAGTGGCTCACTACGGGCTTTATGCCTCCCCGTGACTACCTTTGTGCGAATCTGGTCAATATATTTTAATTTTTAAACGAAAATATTATTGGGTGATCACCATGTTTGATGAGGAATTCTTCCCAAGATGGTTTAGGAGAAGGTCACCATTCTATGACTTCTTCAGGGACGTAGAGGAGATGTTCCGAGAAATGGAGATGGAGTTCGACAGACTCTTCAGGGACAAGGAACTTATGAGGGAGCGGGTGCTCCCAGACGGCACGAGGATACAGGAGTTCGGTCCCATCATTTACGGCTACAGCATGACCATAGGTCCAGACGGCAAGCCGGTGATACGTGAGTTCGGAAACATAAAGAGGGAGGTCGGTCCTGGCATCAGACCGAGGCTTGGCATCAGGGAGGAGCGCGAGCCGCTCGTCGACGTCATAACCACGGAGAACGAGGTGAAGGTCTTTGCCGAACTGCCTGGCATAGAGAAGGATGACATAAAGCTCCAGGGCACGCCCACGTCTCTGACAATCTCTGCCGACAACCCGCAGCGGAAGTACTACAAGGAGGTCGAACTCCCCGTTGAGGTCGACATTGAGAAGGCAAAGTCCACCTACAAGAACGGCGTCCTCGAAGTAGTCCTACCGAAGAAAGAAGTGAAGGAGAAGGGCAAGACCATAAAAGTCGAATAAATCCTCCTATCTTCCCGTTTTTTACATTAATTGGTAACTCACAATTTTTTATTAGTTTTATTTTCATTTTATTTAGTTTATTTTTAATTTTATTCCCATTCTAATTCCCATTTACTTTCTCATTCATCCGTTTCCATCTTTTTCCGCTGGCATAAGAAACCGTTTACTTCAACCTGTTTTTCCTTCTTGGTTTTCTTGTTCTTGTTCTTATTCTTGTTCTTTTTCGTATTCATGTTCATTTTCTTCTTCATTTTCCTTGGCTAATGATTGTGCCGACCCTACTAATCTCTTGAGAACGTCCACGGTGGCAACGACCCCAAGTAGCCTGTTGTTCTCATAATCGTCGACCACAAACGCATGGTCTGCGCCCCTTTCTATCATTTTCATTATCAATTCGCCAAGGCTTTCATCCTTTCTGACCAGAAGCGGGGCTCTCATCAGGGTCTGTTCTATCCTCATTCCCCACTTATCCTCCGGTATAGAGAGAAGGTCCTCCAGCGCGACATAGCCGATAACCCGCCTCCCCTCGTCCACAACTGGGTAAACCCTGTACCCGTAATCCTTGACCTTCTCAAGACATTCCATGATGGTTGCCCTCTCGCTGAGTGCCACTGGATCCTTAGTCATAATGTCCGACACTTTTACAGCGTCAATGGTGCCCTGCCTCTTATCCATCATGTGGTAGAGCAAATTCACGCTCTTCTCCTTCTCATTAAGCTCCTTAACAGGCTGAACGTCCCCGAAGAACGTCGCCCTCCCCGAGGCGAAGTAGCTGGTTGTGGCAGAGACGAGCGATATTATTATGGAGGACGGTCCCACAGTCTCTGCAACAAAGGCAATGCTGGCGAGGAGCGTCTTGTTTGTGGCTGCCATAAGCGCCGCCATGGCTGCCATAACTATTATGACATCTGTTGTCTGAAATACAACCTTGCTGTAGAGCAGCCCCAACAGGGCACCAACAATTATGGAGGGTATGAAGACACCGCCCGTCCCGCCCATCCTCAGCGTTATTGATGTGGCGAGCACCTTCAGCACCAACAAACCGAGGATGAACAGAGGAAGCATGTTGTCAAATTCTCCGGAGAGGATGCTATCTATAGTCCCGTACCCGAGACCAAGTACCTGTGGCGCATATAACCCTATTAGACCGATGGCTGCACCGCCTATTATGGGATACGCGAACCTGTTCATGCTGGAAGCGGCGACCGCCCTCCCTATGCGCACGTAGGTGAATACGAAGAACCTACCAACGACCGAGGCTACCACTCCGAGGACGAACGCGTGAAAGAGTGCCGCTGGGGAGATGACCAGAGCTCCTGGGATGTGTGGAAAGATGTGCTGGGGACCAAGCATGCCGACCGAGACAAAATATGCGATCAGCGAGGAGAAGGTTGCAGGTATGAATGCCTGTTTGGCTAGGTCGCGCTGGTAGGGTATCTCCAGAGCGAAGAGTATGCCTGTCAGAGGCGCCTTGAAGATCGCGGAGAGCCCAGCGGCTGCACCACTCAATAGATAGATCTTCATGCTCTCTGGGTCCAACTTCAACCTCCTGCCGATGGAGGATGCTATCCCGCCCCCCATGAGTAGGCTCGGTCCTTCCAGCCCAGCGCTGCCTCCCAGCCCGATGGTGACAACAGACGCAAGAGTTCCGCCAAGAGTGTCCCTCTCAGAGATCATGCTGCCCGAGTAATGGTACGCCTCGAGGAGCCTGTGGGTGCCGCAGCCTGAAAGCCTCCTGCCAGTCAAAACTCTCAGGATCGAGTACCCGCCCAGCAGACCCGCCATAGTCAGAAATAAAATAAAATACCTGTTGTAAGAGACCAGTGCAGTAGTAATACCCCACAGCCACTCATGGAGGAGATAAAGGGCGACGGTCGCAAAGCCTACAACGATCCCCACAAATCCACATGCTGCGAACTTCTTCAGCTGGGCCCCTGTGATGGCCCTCGAAGCATTTATCGCCATCTGTAAACATCTCGAACTCGCTTCATATTTTATCAAATTATTAGTGATCAGAGCAACGCTAAACAAAATAAGACTTGCCCCTGAGGCACACCACAAAATAATTTAACCATCCAGATAAAGAATTAAAGGGTGTTGATTTCCATGATTGAGGATTACCATAAGCTTGCAGAGCAATGCACATTTTGCGGCGCATGTGCCGAGGTCTGCCCCTTCTTCACGGCAACGAACGACATAAAGTATGGGGCGATGGCAAAGGTCGAGGCTGCCAGAAGGCTCTTCAGCGGAGAGCCCCTGACCGACGAGGATCTGAAGACCATATTCCTCTGCACCAGGTGTGACGAGTGCCACAAGGCATGCCCCCTGAACATTCCCATATCAGTGGTTATCCAGGGCGCTAGGGCTGAGCTGAGGAAGATAAACAGAGTGCCGGAGAAGTACAACACTATCGCCGATGCGATAATAAAGATGGGCTCGCCCATGGCAGCCCCTCCCGAGAAGCGCCTGGCGTACATACCGGAAGACTTCAAGCCTCCGGAGAGGGCAAGGTACCTCTACGTCCCCGGCTGCTGGTCAGGGATCCGCCTCCCAGAGACGGCGAGGGCATCTGTCGAACTACTCATGCGCTCTGGGCTCGACTTCACGGTGCTGGGCGACAGGGAGTGGTGTTGCGGTCTCTTTCTCATAGACACCGGCATGCTAAGAGAAGCCAGAATGCTCGCTGAGAAGAACACAGCTCTCTTCGAGTCAACGGGTGCGGAGACTGTCGTAACTGAGTGCCCCTCATGCCACGACGTCTTCAAGAACGTCTACCCCAAACTATTCAGAGAGCCGAAGTATAAAGTCATCCACATATCCGAACTTCTCAGGGATCTACTCAGGGACGGCAGGCTGAAGGTCAGGCAGTCGGGCAGGAGGATCGCCTACAAGGATCCGTGCCCGCTGGTAAGGAGGAACGGGGTTGAGGAAGCGCCGAGAGAGATCCTGAGCAGGGTCGCAGAACTTGTCGAGTACAACCGGAAGGGGTGGGATGCCCTCTGTTGCGGTGCGCCCGCCGGGGTAAAACCCGTCTACCCAGAGATCGCGGGCAGACTCGCCGAGATGCTCATTGAGGAGCCTGCCAGGAAGGGCGCGGATATAGGCGTGGGGTGCGTCTTTTGCATGTACCACATGGGTGGCTTTACTAAACCATCATCACCCAAGATAAAGACCCTCTCTCAGATTGTCCTCGAGAACTTGGTGGAATGAGTTAATTTTTTCCCCACTATCATTTTTCCAATCTGACCCATTTAAATGCGGCTCGGGCTCCAAACTTTAAATTTCGAATCTTGTATCTTGAATCGTATACTCAATCTCGAATCTTAAATCGTATATCAAATCTTGACCCTCAAGGTAAAATTAAAAATTTTTTAAATCAAAAAAGCAGAGAATTATACAGGGGAAATAGATGAAGGACGAAATTCTAAGGGGTTTGACTGACTCAGTGGTATCTGGGGATGTTGAGAAATGCGTGGAGTACGCCAAGAAAGCCTTGGAGGCGGGGATAGACGCCTATGAGGCCATTATGGAGGGGTGCGCCAGGGGTATGTCAATAGTCAGCGAGAAGTATGAGAAGGGTGAGATGTACGTTCCAGAGATACTTTGCTCGGCGGAGGCCATGTACGCCGCCATGGAAGTCCTCAGACCTCACCTAAAAGTCGAGCATGTTGGGACGCCCAGAAAGGTCGTGCTTGGGGTCGTTAGGGGCGACATACACGACATTGGGAAGAACCTCGTGAAGCTGATGATGGAGGCTGCCGGCTTCCAAGTGATAGACTTGGGCAGGGACGTCCCAAATGAGAGGTTTGTGGATATAGCGGTAAGGGAGGGCGCTGACATTGTCGGGTTATCTGCATTGATGACGACTTCTATGGTGGTTATGCCCGAGGTCATTAAAGAGATCAAGAAGAGGTCCCCGAAGACATTGACAATGGTTGGAGGAGGGCCACTCAGCCCGGAGCTTGCTAAGGCATACGGCGCCGACGGGTACGCAAAGGACGCCTCGCAAGCCGTAAGGGTTGCAAAATCTCTCATAGGAGGGGTGGCTTGAGATGCAGGACAGGATGACTCCGGCGGAAAGGCTGGCTGCCGTGCTGATGGGGCAGAAACCGGACAGGGTTCCAGTAAACCCGTTTATTTTGGGATTTGCCGCAAAGATAGTAAACCTACCCATAGGTGATCTATACGCCGACCCAAGGAAGAGCTTCAGGGCCCAGCTCCTCTGCGCAGAGATGTACGGATACGATGCCACGCCAATGTATGCATACGCATCTTTTGGAGCCTGGGAGTTTGGCGGGGAGGTAGGGATGCCCTATGAGCCGGGGCAGTCTGCACCCTACATCATCAGGCACCCTGTTGAGAGCCCAGAGGACGTGGACAAGCTTGAAGTGCCAGACCCGAGGAAGGCGGGCTCAATACCCATAGCAATGGAGATCGCCAAGTTGTGCTATGAGAACAAAATGCCCGTGGTCTTCCAAGCGGGAGAAGTCCTAACAACAGCGGCAAATATCGCAGAGCCGGCGAGGCTGCTCAGGTGGATGATAAGGGCACCGGATGTGGTTCACAAGCTGAACAAGAAGGTGGCGGAGTTCTTTATTGCAGTCGCGGAGTACTTCACATCGACCTTTGGAGCGGACAAGTGTATGGCATTTACCGGAGGACCAGTTGAGTCAAATAAGCTGATAAACCCGAGGCAGTTCGGCGAGTTTGTATTCCCCTATATGAAGCAGATACACAGCAAAGTGCTGGGGATGGGCGTCCATGTAATACTGGAACACCCTTGCTCTGATCAGAACGCGAACCTTCCATACTACGTTCAGTTGAGGAAGGAGCTCGGCTGGAATGGTAAGTACATCTGGGCATTCGGTCCGGAGACTCCACTGGAGAAGCAGATAGAATGCTTCGGCGAACACGACATCATCATGGGGAATGTGGACCCGCCCTCTTTCCAGTTTAAGAGCTTCGAGGATGTCCTGGCTCTGTGCAAGGACAACATCGAGAGAGGGATTAAGAACCCATCAGGTTACATCCTAGGTGTCGGTTGCGAGCTGCCTCCCCTCGCCCCGCCGATAAATGTGTATGCTCTCATGAAAGCTGCCAGAGAGTACGGCAGATACCAGTGAAGTCTCCTTTCAACTTTTTTATCCCCACAAGAAATCCTGTCTAAAGATGTGGGACTTCTCACTCCGCTCAGGTCTCATTTGCTTATTATTATATATGCCTGCAAAAATTATCAAGTGGGGAGTGGGTTGAAAGTAGTCCAGATTGCCGGCTTTCTTGGCAGCGGGAAGACAACAGCCATCATTGCCCTCTCAAGAAGCTTAGCAGAAAAAGGGAAAAAGGTTGCAATAATAGTCAACGAGATAGGCGACGTCCCTGTGGATGCTAAAGTGGTGAGCGAGTACGGTTTGAAGGTTCGCGACATAGGTGGCGGCTGCATATGCTGTGAGCTATTGGTAAGCCTTGCATACACGCTGGAGGAGTTGGCTAGGTCCTACTCGCCGGACTATGTCTTGATAGAGCCTTCTGGCGTCTCCATACCTTCGTCGGTGAAGGATGGCATTGGTCTCGCTAAGGGTCTCAACGTGGAAAAAGGGCCGGTCATCGTCCTCTTCGACGGGGAGCGCGGGCAAGAACAACTATCGGATGAGGACCTTGGGAAGTTCATAAAGAGGCAGATCGCTGGGGCTGACATTGTAACAATAAACAAAATTGACGCCATCGAAGATGGGGCTGCCCGTTCTCACGAGGGACTGATAAGGACCATAAATCCAAATGCTAAGATACTGAGGATCTCCGCAAAGAACGGTCTTGGTCTTGAAGAGCTTGTCAAGTTGATCATTTGAGGTGTTCCATTAGAATGCCACACGAAGATAGGGGTGAGGTCCCCCACGAGGAGGAACATATAAGCATATCCGGATATGGCTCAACATTTCTCCTCAGATTCAGCAGACCGTTCTCCCCCGAGGAGATCAAAGTCCTGGTAGCAGACTTCATAAAGACGGTGGAGGCTTCTCTCATGAAAAGAAGCGCAAAGGGCATCGGACACATAAAGCTCTACATAAAGGGTCGAAGCGGCTACATACGCGCCGATACCATAGGTTCAAAATACGGTCTATACATGGACGGGACCATATCTGAGCTAGAGGGATCTGTTCAAATGACCATCAACACCATAGCAATCCACACAACCAAAGAGGACGTCTTTATTGCAACTAGAGAGGGTTTGGAAGATGTGGCGAAGAGGTATGGTTTCATAGTTGAAGATTTAAAGTCTTGAGATCACATAAAACCCAGAGATCTCATCACATTCGTAAATGCCTTCGAGATTTTATTCTGACTCCGACTTTATTTATGATGATTTCGCAATAATCCTGCCCATTCTATCTGAATTTTACTTTCAAAGATTTTGCCCACAAATTTATACATCAATTTAAAAAATTTTTAATTCCCTGATTAAATAATATTTAACAAGTGAAAGATCTTGGGTATACCTGAAAGGCTAAGGTTCCAGACTTCGGAGATGGCTCAGATCTTTGTCTCAAGGATGCTGAACCTCCGAGGTAGGGACGATTTAAAGCCATGCTTCAGGTGCCCCTCTCCCGCGTCTCGCCTTGAGGACATCATAGAGCCAGGGGCTCACTCGGCAGTCGGGATAGACGGTTCTATGGAGTATGACGAGCTCTTAGAGATGTTACTATTCTACGCATGTGCCACAGGATTCAGGTGCACCTTCACGGTTGGCGAGGGGAGGGTGAAATTCAATCTGAATGAGGTCTGGCGGGACTCTAGGCTAGAGGCTTCGGCCTCTGTGCCACTCTGGATGGAGGACGTTTCATCGGTCACTGGAGATGTTGGTTCTAGCGAGAAGGAGCTCGTCTGGTCTGCTGAGAAAGTTCCGTTTGCCATAATGACTATGGCTGAGCTTTACTTGGCCCTGAAGGCTTCTGAGGACCCCGAGGTTAAGGTAGTATTCCTTGATAGACCCCTTCATGGCACCTTCTCCCCGCTCGCAAGGGACGTCCGGACAATCCTCAGGAACAAGAGGTCCGCTTTACTTAACCTCGAGACCTCTTATGGTCGGCCCAGCCTGCTTGACCTTGGACTAGTTCTGGTGCTCGGCTGCGGAGGTGGCGCGTTGACACTGCCAAGTAGAAGGCGGTACCTCCCCTACATGCTGGTAAAGGTTCTCTTGGAGAACGAAGAGATTAGGGCAAGTGAATTAGCCAGGTGCCTCGGGCTTGAGGATGCTGAAAGACTTGAAAAGGTCGTGGGCTGGCTAGTGGAGAAGACTGGAGAAGAGTTCCTCGATGGAGATCTCAAAGGCACGCTCAGGCTTAAGCCTCGCTTCAAAAACTTCTGGCCAAGGATGAAGGAATTGGCGCTCAAGGTGGTCCAACATATATTCTTCTCTTCAGAGCACCCGCTAATCTTCGGCGGAGGCGAAGATTGGTTGACGGTTTGGGACTTGAACGCGGTCAACTTGATATTGGTGCAGATGTTGAGGGAGAAGTCCAGGGATGTCCTCTTCATAGGGATAGCAAAGGATACGACAGCCTCTGACTTCATAACCTGCGTCGTCCCATATGCAATGGCAAGTGGGCTCATTAGGGGCGGGGGGAGCATGCCAGCCATAAGGCACGACAGGGCCTTTCTGACAATATTGAGCGGAGCCAACCCCGACATATGCCCGGCACCCTGGAGAACAATATCCTACGATGCTTGCTTCACATCCATGGTATACTCAGGGAAGATGAGTGCCGCAAGGAGAAGGGTTGCCATGGAGCGGCAGTTTGTTAAGGCCTACTTCCAGCTCCGGGAGTTTCAGGGGGACAGGGAGCTCCGCTCTCCTACATTTTTGTATGACAGGTTCTTCAACCCTAAGTTCGACTCCAACCTTGTAATCGATCTAAAGGTGGCGGAGGGGGACTCCGAGGTAAACGTCTCTCCATACTGGGAAGGTGACAGGAGCAACCCGCTGGACGATTTCATACTGGCTCTCCTCTCAGCATCGGACAACCCTGAGGTGCTGGAGGTGATGGGTCACAACCAGCTTCTATACCTGGCAGACAAGGCTGTAAAGACCGAGATCAAGGTAATGAAGGATCTACTGAGGTCTGTGGCTGAGCTGGAGCTAGGCTCCCTCTCTAGAAAGTACAAGCTCTTCACGATAGCCAGGAGGTTCAGGGATATAAGGTCCGAGATGGAAAGATCAAGATCAAGGTCAGGTACAACAACAGCATCCGGAACGACCGGGAGTGGTGTTGATAGGCTGGGGGGATTTTAATCTTGATTTTAATTTTGATTTTGAGCTCAATTTTCACTTTTATATTGAGTTATAATTCATTTGTTATGAATCAACTTTATCTTCGCAAGAGTGGGGTAGTTCATGGTTGGAGGTTTAAATAAAATGCTAATCTTCGATGATATAGGGGGCGATTTTGAGGGAAGGCTCAGGAGTTGCAGGATGGCTTACAGGACCGTTAGGGTCTCAGGGGAGGAACTCACCCTTAGCACCGGGGAGGCGATCATTGAGGCTAAGTTCTCCCTTAAGGTTCTAGACAGACTCCACGAACCCGCCTACATCGGGATAAAGAGGATGACTTCTAACGGCGAGACTTTCTTGGTCTACCAGACGACCGGCGTTAGTCCCGTCCACTTCCAGATGCTTGGGATGGGCATAAATGTTCCAAAAGTGATAAGGCGGGAATTCTTGGAGACCATAGACCGCAGTTGGGGCACTAGCGAGGAGACTTGGATCGACATACTGGCTGTGCCAACCGGATACCGCATGGACATTGTGGACGGGTATCCAAGATTTGAACGCTCAAACCTCACGCCGCTCGTGGGCGGGGAGGCAAAGATCCTCTCAAAGGAGGCTGTGAAGGCTTTTCTCTGCGTGGAAAAGGGCTCGGAGGTCGGCGAGATCAAGGGTCTCGGCATACCCCTCACAGTGAAGATGGATGAGATCGTGAAGTACCACTCCGGTCTTTTTGGGTTCACCGGATGTGGGAAGTCGAACTTCACATCTTACTTAGTCAGGCAGGCGCTCTCGTTCATGAAGAATATCTCTGTAGTCATCTTCGATGTCTCTGGAGAGTACCTGATACACCTCCTGGACTTGGAGCCGGAATTCATATCAACAGAAACCTTTGACTCAGCAGACAAGATACTGGATGCCCAGGCAATCCCCGATAGCCTTGAGGGCATGAGGGGGAGAATGAAGGTGCTCATCGAATCCTTGATCTCGTCTCGCAAAATTGAGCGCCTCTTATTGAATTCTGAGACCGACTTCAGCCTTGACGACCTATACAAATTCTTTGAATCTCTCGTCGAGGAGCGCAAGGACGCTGAGCAGGCAAAGGTTGCGATGAGGAGGCTCGACACCTTCTCTAAGAACAGGGGGTACTCCCACGATAAACTTCTCAAGGAAATCGCCGACGATGGTGAAGCCTTGGACGAGCTCCTCAAAATAATTGAAGAGTTCAAGTCCATGATCCACGGTATGGGAGCCACGTGGAAACGCCTGGCAGCTGTCGAGAAGTTCATCACCGATCGCTCATTGGATGTAAAGAGTAAGGGCTCCGTCCTGATGCCCGAGGACCTTGCTAGGAGGGCTGTGTCAGAGGGCGGTAACAAAGTCTTTGTCGTATATGCTCCTGAACCCATCGAAGCCAGGAGAGCTGTCTCCAGGTTCGTTAAGGAGCTGCTCCTTCTCAAAAAGATAATGGGCTACAAGAGGACAGTCCTGACTGTTCTTGACGAGGCCCAAGAGTTCATACCTCAGAAGCCCACGGTCTCAGACGCCACAGAGGAATCCAACAGGGCTGTGGAGTCTCTACTCCGGCAGGGAAGGAAATACAGGGCGAACTGCTGGATCTGTAGCCAGAGAGTCGCTCACTTGAACACCAACGCATTGCAGCAGCTGCACAGCTACTTTGTGAGCACACTTCCACGATCCTACGACAGGTACGTCATAGCCGAGGCTTTTGGTCTCAGCTATGACTTGGTTGACGCCACGGTCTCACTCGAAACCGGGGAGTGGCTGTTCGTCTCTTACAGGGCGACAAAGCAGAAGAACGTTCCTGTCTTTATAAGAGCCCCGAACAACGAGGTTATCCTAACGAAAGGTCTTGCAGACAAAACCTGAAAAAGCGGCAGCCCAAGAATTCTACCTTCAACGGTTCAATTCGTATTTTTATTTATTTTATCTCTATCTAACTATATTTCACATCATAACTTCAAACAATTTCCTCCACTTTGGCACTTTTCAAAATCCTGCTCTATAATTCGTCTTAAAAGACGGCTATAACAAGTAAATAGTTTATAAGTGCAGAAAAGAGAAGTCTTTAACAAAACCTGGTGACTTCAATGGAATGCGATTTTTGTTTTCAGGAAGGCGAGGTCTTCAGATGCCCCTACTGCACAAAGTACTTCTGCTCTCAACATATTCAGCCTGAGACCCACAACTGCGAAGGCGTAACCCTTGACCAGTGATTTGACTTAAAGCCAGCAAACACCAGCTAAATATCGTCGATCGATTCTGCATGGGTGTTAAGGCTCATCTCCCCTTAACCTTGAATGGGGGCGTGTAGTCTGGAAGTTCCGGACAGCCCCGCTCGTAATGGCAGGAGATCTTGCAGCCGCTAAGCCTCTCCCAGTAATCCTCGGGTATGACCTTGAAGTACTCCCTGAGTTCCCTCCTCTCGTAAACGCCCGATCTCCCCTTTGACTTCTTTGAAAGGAATTTGAAAGCCAGCACGATCCTTCTCGTCGGGTACCGCTTGAATCCATTTATCAAGTCTATGTCCCTGGCTATCTGGTCCCATTCTATATAGAGGTGGTCCTTTGCCCCTGCCTTAGCCTCAACAACATCCAGCTCCCCAGTAACGTCGTTCGTGGCGATCAGGTCCGGCAGGTATGCGCTGCTCCCCCCCGTCCTGTAAGACCACCAACCTGCCTCGCGGTACCTCTTGACCAGCTCGCGCTCAAAACCCTGCCCGCGGCTCTTCCTTATCCTCGAGACCTTCACCCTGTCCACAGCCATGTTCAATCACCCGAAACTCAATGGTTTGATTGCCCCTGAGCCCTCATTTTGCCTTTTAACAGTAACATCATAATACCTATTATGGTCTTCGCGTCCTCTATCTCGTTGGATTTAACCATCCTGAGGACTTGGTCGAAGGGGATCATCTCCGTCCTTATGGTCTCGTCTTCTTCGGGCGACGGCTTTGTTTTCTTAAGGCCTGTGGCGACGAAAAGATGTATTACCTCAGTGCTGTACCCAACAGCCACATAGAAGTGCATGACCTCTTCCATACTTTCAGCCGTATATCCGGTTTCCTCGAGGAGCTCTCTTTTGGCACACTCCATGGGGTCCTCTCCCTCCTCAAGTGTCCCCGCGGGTATCTCCCACATGGGCTTTCCGGCTGCGTGCCTGTACTGCCGCTCCATCAAAATCCTGTCTCCGTCAACTCCTACTATTGCAACAGCGCCCCTATGGACGACAATCTCCCTCTTGGCTACCCGACCGCTGGGGAGTAAAACCTCGTCTACCCTAACCTTAATGAGCCTTCCCGAGAAGGCTAACTCGCTACGGATGACTTTTTCTCCGCCTTCCAAAGCACTCACCGAGCATAAATGTCTCTAGTATTAGTGCTCATACATCTCCCTTTCTCCTTTTTAACATTGTGAGCGGGAAATCCAACACGCTTCAGCTGTGGGATGAGAAGATAATCTTTATGCCCTCCCTTTTCCACTGTTATTTTTGCTAGGCATGGGGCAGGCCGAAGTCACGCCTGTGGAGATCAGGACCTCCGTAACCCGCCTTCCACACGGCTTTGCTGAAACGGTCTCATCTGCCGAGGCCTCCGCTGTGGGTATCGAGTCCGGTCGTGGAAGCAGGAAGCCCACGTCTTTAGCCGTGGGTAGCTCACTGGAACATTTCAAATAAACAGGATGAAAAATTGCCTTATTGCGCTACAGTATTGACGGTTTGTAAAAAAAGTGTTATTGGGAGGTTTTTATTTACAGTTGCTTGGTGGTTTTTTGGGCGAAACAGTTTTGGAGAAGGTTGAAGAAATCGG
>JACIVQ010000029.1 GCA_014361445.1 Methanosuratincolales archaeon
AATTACGGCAATTCGCTCTTTTATGGATTCATATCAACGGCTCCTAGGGCGTCATTTCTCACGGAGTTTATCTTTAAGGCGGTTTTTAACAAAGTCCCGCTTGACGAGTATGGGAGGGCAAGCCTTGCCCCCCAAGGTTTAAGGAGGATCGAGTCCGCACTCGTCATGTCAGGTCTGCTGAGGAGAGAAGAGGTTGTTGTAACAGTCCCAGAGAAGATTCACAAATTCTTAAATGAAGAGACAAAGGTCATAGGGATTTCAACCTTTGATCCTCTTGGCAAAGGACCGGCTTCAACTACAATCAGCGGCCCTTTCGGGATCGTCCATGAGGATCCCTTCAATGCATACTACTTCAGGAAACTCGTGGGCTCGGAAGAGGTTCGGAAGGCACGGCGATTGGGAGTTACTGTTGTGGTTGGAGGGCCCGGGGCATGGCAACTCGGATATGAAGAGATGGAGCGGATGGGGATCGATGTAGTTGTAGAAGGGGAAGGTGAGCTAATATTTCCGAAGGTGGTCGCCTCTATATTAAATGGCGCTCTTGAATATCCTGTGAGGATAACAGTAGGGATCCATGAAGCCCCTAAAGCGGAGGAGATCCCTCCGCTGCTTGGAGGGACTGTCGGCGGGCTCGTTGAGATCTCGAGGGGTTGTGGCAGAGGGTGTCAATTCTGCACCCCTACACTGAGGAAGTTGCGCCACAGACCGCTAGATGCGATTATTAGAGATGTGAAGACGAACGTTGAATACGGTCAGACAAATGTTTGCTTACATGCGGAAGACGTCCTTAGATATGGGACGTTTGGCATTGTTCCGGATCATGGAAAAGTTGTAGAGCTCTTCAGGAAAGTGAGTTCGGTATCAGGCGTAAAAAGCGTCGGAATAAGCCATGCTGAACTCGCATCTATAGCCTCCAGTCCTTCTACTGTGAGAGAGATCTCAGAGATACTGGGTCTTGAGAGGCACGCATGGCTTGGCTTTCAGACGGGCATCGAGACGGGAAGCACATCAATGATAGAGAGATACATGTGTAGGAAGCCGGCCCCCTTCAAACCAGTTGAATGGAGGAGTGTTGTGGAGAGTGCTTTCTCCATATGTGATGAATATAACTGGATACCGGCGGCAACGTTGATAATAAACTTGCCTGGCGAGACTGAGAATGACGTCTTGCAGACCATAGATCTTGTGGAGGCGCTCCAGAACTATCGAAGCTTTATTGTGCCACTCCTATACGTCCCTGCCACGGGAGGCACGAACAGGCACATGCGTTTCCTTGAAGATGCCATGCGGTGCCACTTGGAACTCTACCGCGTCGTATGGAGACATAATCTTAAGTGGATGGAAGAGCTTGCGAATGATTATTCCAGAAAAAACAACCCAGCAGTAAAGCTCACTATCAGGAGCGCGATAAAGTTCGTAAAGAGTTATCTGAACAGGAGGGTGGAAGAAGTCTTGGAGGAGGCTTTGCGCTCAAGGACGAGCTTGTGCCATATGCCTGAAATCAAATAGCTTCCATAGGCGCGATCAACGGTGCGCAAAAATCATATACTCCTTGGAATTCTAGAGATTTGGGGTTGAAATTGGGTAAGAAGTATAAGATAGCAGTGATCCCTGGCGACGGAATAGGACCGGAGATAACAGAGGCAGCAATCTATGCCTTGAACCATGTTGGTTTAAACTTTGAATTTATAAAGGTCGAGGCAGGTCTGGGTGCTTGGCAGAAGTATGGGAATCAGCTGCCAGAGGAGACCGTCAATGTGATTAAATCCTCAGACGCATGCCTCAAAGGACCGACGCAGACTCCTCCTGGACCTGGAACCTTCAAGAGTGCCACTGTGACCTTGAGGCAGATGCTGGATTTATACGCAAATGTGAGACCTTTCAAAAACCATCCTGGAGTGCAATCTGTCCATAAAGGGGTCGATATCATAATTGTCAGGGAAAACACCGAGGGGATGTATCGTGGGCTTGAGTATAACCTTGGAGACTCTGCCATAGGCATAAGGACGATAACGAGGAGGGGCTCAGAGAGGATTGCTAGGTTTGCATTCAACCTTGCCAGGAGGGAGAAGAGAAGGAAGGTCACTGCGGTCCACAAGGCGAATGTATTGAAGGAGACTTGCGGCTTGTTTAGGAACGTCTGCGCAGAGATCGCGAAGGAGTATCCGGACATTGTTTTTGAGGAGATGCACGTAGATGCAGCTGCCATGAGAATTGCAATGAAACCACAGGATCTCGATGTGATCGTGACCACCAACCTCTTCGGAGACATACTTTCTGATGAGGCGGCAGGGGTGGTTGGAGGGCTTGGCATAGCACCGAGTGCAAATATTGGGGATAGGCATGCATTCTTTGAGGCGATACATGGCACTGCTCCAAAGCATGCCGGCAAGTGGGATGCTAACCCCGCGGCTATAATGCTCTCGGCGGCAATGATGCTAAGGTACTTAGGGGAGGTGGATGCCGGCAACAGATTCGAGGCGGCGATAGATGCTGTTCTGGAGGAAGGAAAGAGTGTGACGAGGGATTTGGGAGGGAGCGCAGGCACAATGGACTTTGCAAAGGCTGTGGCGGACAAACTAACCAAAATGTTATGAGTCCATTAAATTTTAATCGAGAGCGGCTACCCCTTAAGTCACCGTCATCAATTTTTGGTCGAAGCTCGTCCTTTCTTATCCTGTTTTTTCACAAACTCGTTTTTAGAACAAATTCTCACTAAGAACCTAAAAATAAATATACTACCTCAAAATTTACTTTGAGAAGGGTTCATTTGAAAAACTTTCCTAACGTAAAAGTTGTGGATCACCCTCTGGCCCAAGAGATCCTTACGACTTTGAGGGACAAGAACACCGGACAAATAGCTTTCAGAAAGGGTCTGGTAAAGCTTGGACGCCTCATCGCGCTAGAGATAGCAAGGACAATGGATTACCAAGAAGTTGAAGTCGAGACTCCAACTGGAATGAAGGCCAAGGGGATAAAACTCACGGATGCCGAGCATGTGATGATTGTGAATGTCTTGAGGGCGGCGGTACCGTTTGTTGAAGGGATGTTGAAGATCTTCCCTGCCGCTAGACAGAGCATAATAAGCGCGAAAAGGATAGAGGAGGGCATTGCTGCACCCAACTACAATTTCAGGATAGAGCGGAATTACTCAAAGATATCGAAGATATATCCAAACGATACTCTGATAGTTGCGGACCCCATGTTGGCTTCAGGCTGCACACTCCTCGCAGTTTTGGATGAAGTTATCAGGGACAACCACCCCAAACGTGCTGTAATTGCGACGGTGATCTGTGCCCCGCTGGGAATTCAGCGCATTAGAGACAAATACCCCAACATTGAGATCTTTACCGTGGCTGTGGATGATGGATTAAACGATCATGGTTACATTTTGCCAGGTCTCGGAGACGCCGGAGATAGGGCCTTTGGGTGAAGGCCCCAAATCCATTTTTGTGGAAAGGATTTGACAAGGTTTATTAAAAAGATAGGCGATTTATCATATCCATGATTGACAAAAAAGCCTTTCTATTATTTTCAGTCATAGTGGTAATCTTGATGTACATTATTCCTTACATGGTGCTCAGCGAGGTTGATGGGCCGTTCACGTTCATTTTCTGGACTGGGCTATCCATTGTATATTTGATATTTGTGGCAATTTCCATGCGGAGGTAAATTGATGGAGCAACTAACAGTTTACATATCTATTATCATATACCTTGGAGTTGGGAGCGCGATAGCATTCTTCTCCAAAAAGTTCCTAAAGAAGGACTTCAAGGACTTTTACACAGCGAGTGGTAGGTTTGGCACGCTCTTAGCGACGCTATCTTATGCTGCCACGACCTACAGCGCATTTATGTTTATAGGGTTAGTTGGGCTCGCCTATAGCACAGGCGTGGGGGCACTGGGATTTGAGCTGATCTATTTTGTGGGGACGCTGTCACTGCTCTATTTTATAGCCCCGAGGTATTGGAGGATCCACAGAAGGTACGGTTATGTATCCCCTGCAGAGGTTTTGAGTGCCCGCTACGGTAGCAAAGCGGTGGGCGCGTCGGTGACACTCTTAGCCCTTGTGTCCCTCATACCCTATGCATCCTCTCAAGTTATAGGGGTGGCCATGGCTGCGGAGGGCGCTAGTGGAGGGGCCATACCTTATGTTACTGCTGTGGTAATCGCAGTTGCGGTGGCGCTGCTATGGTCCCTGATAGCAGGGATGTGGAGTGTTGGGTGGACGGACGTCTTTCAAGGAATGATAATGTTGTTAACTGGGTTTTTGATGGTGTTCTGGGTTTACTCGTGGGGGTATTCGGGTAGGGGTTTTGATTTTGCTTCACTAGGTCCATTATCCTATGTGCCAAATCAGTACTGGTCATTCTCCACATTCCTCAATATGACCATACCTTGGTTCTTCTTCGCTGTGACGAACCCACAGGTGGTGCAGCGACTCTTCTCACCAAAAGATCATAAGACTTTGAGGTCTATGATCATCTGGTTTGGGGCCTACGGATTACTCTTCACGGTACTTGTAACTTTCTTAGGACTTATGCTCAGGGGGCTCACAATTGAAGGCTTCTTCCCGATGGTTACCTACAGGGATTCCGTTACTCCCACCTTGCTAGGGATGGCGCCTTTGTGGATCGGAGTGTTTGGGCTCGTGGCGGTGCTGGCGGCTTCAGTGTCGACTATAGACGGGATTCTGCTCACATTGAGCTCCATGGCGGCGAGGGACATTTATGAGAGCTATAGGCCGGGGTCAGCCCGCCTGAAGCTTTTTGTTGGAAGGACCACTTTAGGTGTTTTGGCGCTTGCGTGTACAGCCTTTGCTCTTGCCAGACCTGGCTTTATTGTTGATCTCTCTGTGCTCTCATCTTCCCTCCTACTCCCTCAGGCTCCCATAGTCATCGGAATGTTTTTATGGAAGAGGGGAGGGAGGGCATCCGCCGTGTTGACCTTGATCTCAGGTTTTTCGGTGGCCATCTTATTGTATTTCACTAAAATGACGCCAATGGGGGTGCCCATGAATGCGTGGACGCTCATTGTATCATCGATTGTCTACATTTTGGTAGCTTCTTTTGAGAGAGGGCCAGAAGGGATAGAGGTGTTTTTAGGGGTTGGAGGCGAAGAGGGCTGATTGAAAGAGTACTCATATCCAGAGAGGCGCTCTCTCTATTCCTTGAGATTTGTAAGGACATGCACCCTAAGGAGAACATTATGTTAATTAGGGGCAAGGTCAAAGGGAATTCTGCCGAGGTCACAGAATTCCTCATCCCCCCATTCTCAACATATGGTCTTGGATTCTCGGGTTTCCCCACACATATGTTGCCGTTCGATCTGAGCATCATTGGAATAGCACATTCTCATCCAAGCGGAAGTAATGCCCCATCCATAGAAGATCTCAACAACTTTTACGGAAAGCTCATGATAATTGCCGCATATCCCTACGACGAGTGGAGCATGGGCGTCTACAACAGTAAAGCACAAAAGATACCTTACGAGATTAAGTAGCGGAGATAACATTTGTGCTCCCGTGATTGCCTAAACACCATCAGTGGTGCGCTGGTAATTGGCGCTTCAGCAAATACCATCTACACTCTGTTTATGATTGCAAACTATAGCGAATCACAGGGATTCTGCGGACCAGAGGGCATGTTGATCGTTCAATCCCCATTGCTGGCGCTAGTTCCTTTGAACTATATCTTTATAATGGCAGGGATGGCTGGACTGGTAAGCCCCTACGTAAAGGATTTGATAAAGAGGGGGTTTTCGAGGGTAGACTTAAAGAGGCTCTTCATGGGCATGGTTGTGTCTGGGGGGTCAGTATACTACGGAGGCAACAAATATTGCATAAGGTTCTATGGAAAGGATCTGTTACTTCATACTATCTTTGCAGACCTCGCATATGTCCTCTATGATAAAAGACCTGGGACCACGGACGTGCGGGGGAGCTACGTCACCCAGCTATACAGCAAAGAGGCCGTCAGAGAACTGAGAGAGGCCTCTCCGGAATTCGAGACTCGCCGTGGAGGGGCACCATCTCTATCTTTCATTCTCGAGGGCGGGAGAGATGTGAAGGTCGAGGCATCGAGAGTTTTAATGTCCACAAGTGGCTGGATCTCGTGCTCATTCGTGAATACAACTTGCGGTGTGAGGGCTTATCCAAAGCTCGGCATCGGCTCAGTCCTTCCAGGCAGTATGTTGTTGGACTACTCAAAGCTGATGGCCGAGGTTGGTTTAAGGTTTAGTGTATACCAAGATAAGAGGTACGATGGCAGGGGCTACCTCGCAACTTCTGATTTAATGATGATGAAGAGATTCAGAAACCAGGGAGGATTTATAGAGGGGACTGTGGTTAAGAGAGGAGAGTTCGCCGGTATGGAGAAGAACTCTTTACTGGCGGCTACAATGCGGGTCGCTAGTCTGAAATTCTTCTCAAGAGAGGAGGCCATAGAGAAGATAAGGGAGTTTGGTACCAACGATGAGTTAAAGGTTTACTTGAACAGGCTTATGCTCGGTTGAGGGGGACAGAGGTTGAAGAATCTTTGGGCACCATGGAGGCTGGCATTCATAATAGAGGACAAGAAGGACACTTGCATATTTTGTGAAAAGACCAGGGAGAATGATGACGAAAAGAATTTAATCTTTGAGAGGAGGGGAAGCGTCTTCGGGATGTTGAACAAATACCCATACAACGCGGGTCATTTGATGATAGCGCCATACAGACATGTCAAAAATATAGATGAGCTGACCGAAGAGGAGTGGAGAGAGATTTTGGAGCTTCTAAGGGATAGCATTGATGTTCTGAAGAGAACCATGTCACCAGAGGGTTTCAATATAGGGCTCAATGTTGGCAGGGCGGCAGGGGCGGGGTACGACCATATTCACTTGCATGTGGTGCCCAGGTGGAATGGGGACACAAACTTCATGCCAGTTTTGTCCGAGACCAAGGTAATACCCGAACACCTACAAGAAACATATAGGAAAGTGAGAGAAGGTATTAGAGCCCTAAAGCCGTAAGTATTCTTATTCCAGCGCTGCCAACGAAAAGTGCCAAAATTATGTCCATCATGGTGATCGCAGCCGCATTCTTTATCCCATACTCTTTTATAAGCGCCGAGAGGGTCGCTACACAAGGTATGTAAAGGACCATCACGAGGGTGAAGATCACCATCTGGGCAGGCGTCATAAAGGTAGAGAAGTCTGTTGTGCCAACGTAGGTAGCCAGCATGATTAAGGCCAACTCCTTCCTGAGGAAGCCAAATATGAAGGCAATACCTGTGGCAACGGGTAACCCCATTAACCCGAAGGTAACGGGGGATAGCCCATTGACTATCAAATCAACTAAGTTGAATGAGGAGGCTAAAGAGACCACAAAGGACCCGAGGACTATTAGAGGCATAGCAATGTAAACAAAGTCTTTGGTCTTGACCCAGGTCTTCTTAAGAACAGTTTTAATCTGAAACACCCTGAGCGGCGGCATCTCCATGATTAGACCTACGGGTTCCTCGGGAAGGACTTTGAACAACAGTCTGCCAATGGAGAAGACTATGAGGAGATCAAATGCGTATATCGACAAAGCCACAAAAGGACCCAGATAAGATCCCGCCACGCCAAGAATTATTACGGTCCTCGCGGAACATGGAATCAGTACGACTAGTGCTCCAAGGAGGAGGTGCTCCCTTTTGGTCTCCATTATTCTGCATCCGATACATGCAGGCACGCTGCACCCATATCCGAGGAGCATAGGGATGAATGCCTTGCCATGAAGCCCTATCTTATGCATAAGGGAGTCCAGCAGAAATGCTGCCCTTGGGAGATAGCCTGTGTCCTCCAATATTGAGAGAAGGAGGTAGAACAACCCAACATAAGGAAGAGCAATTGACATCGCAGCGCCCAAGCCGAATATTACGCCGTCCAACATCAAGGAGGACAACATTGGGTCTAATGCTTGAAGATATGGGCGTAGGCTTTCAATAATAAATACGAACAGCTCGTCTATGTAAGCTGAAAGGGAACTGCCGATAGAGAAGATCACTAGGAAGACCCCGGAGAGGACCATTAAAAGGATCAGGTAACCAACAACTTTGTGCGACAAGATTCCATCAATTCGTTCCTCTAAGGTTATCGCGGGCTTTGTATGAGATACCGTGACCTCTTTAGCGATGCGGTGTGAGAGGGCATACCTCTCTGAAGAGATTATCACAGCAGGGGGCTCTCCATGAAGATCTTCCATGGTCCTCATTATTGAATTGATCTTTTCAAAGACTTCTTTGTCCTTTACAAATCTGGACGTGATTATAGGATCGCCTTCCAAAACTTTTATCGAGATCCAGTCCAAGGGATAGGATGAATTGCCCCGGTGAATGTAGCTGGAGACATCAGAGATGTATGCTTCTACCTCTTTACCATAGGTGGGACGGCGACTTTTGGCGGGTCTTGCCAAGACGGCTTCCATAAGTTCTGTTAGACCAAGACCAGAAGTTGCAACTATCGGAACCACTGGAACGCCCAAGAGCTTTGAGAGCTTATCAACTCGAACCTCAATGCCCTTCTTTGTCGCCTCGTCGATCATATTCAAAGCGACAATAAGGGGTGCATTCATCTCCAGAAGCTGGAGTGTTAGAAAAAGGTTCCTCTCCAGTGCTGTTGCGTCAATTACATTGATTATCACGTCAGCCTCGCCAGAGAGAATATAGTCCCTAGTTACAACCTCCTCCTCGGAGAACGAGGTAAGAGAGTAGGTCCCTGGGAGATCCACAACTTTGATCTTCATCTCCTTGTAGACCAATGTTCCCTCGGCTACTTCCACAGTCTTTCCAGGCCAATTGCCCACCGACTGGTTTAGACCTGTCAGACTGTTAAATAATGAACTTTTTCCTACATTGGGGTTACCTACGAGCGCTACTATTATGTCTACTTTCTTGGTTTTATCTCCCATTTTTTACCCCTCATAGGGGCTTGACTAAGACTTTTGAGGCAACCCCTCTCCCGATAGCCACCTTCGTAGACCGGACTGCTAGTTCCAAAGGACCCCCTACGGGAGCCCTCCTTAAGACTTTCAACACAGTACCAGGGGTTATGCCAAGGCTGCAGAGGCGCGATATTAGGCCCCTCCCTCCAACCAAGAAGACCACTTCCGCTTCCCTGCCCTCCGGTAACTCGAGAAGGGGTATGAGCTCTTCTACATGGTAAGGTATCGCTTTGAGGCGGCTGTAGAAGTCGCTAATGCAAGATCTGTCAATCTTGTGACAGGAGATCCAGTGGTCAATGGATTCAAGTTTCGCCTTCTCTTCGCCTCGGTGTAGTATGGAGTCATGAAGAAAACGCTCTCTGTGGTCCAAGAGGAGTGATTCGCCCCTATCAGTGATCTTTAGCTGTCCGCCCTCCTCCTGCATAAAGCCACCAGTGATCGCAGAGTCTAGATCCTCTTCCTTGAAGCCGGACTTTTTCACATCTTCCCTTGTAACTACGCCCAGTTTTGATTTCAGTTTACAAAAAGCCTCCAGCAGCTCTTCCAGCAACTGATCATCCCTCCGTAGTAGGAATCGGCTTTCCATGGGGACAGAGTTTTGGTCTCCCGAGTTTTTCATAAAGCCGATCGAGTATCTCACCACTCAGGTGGTGTTCTATTCCACAGACTTCGCTTTGAACCTTTGAAGGATCCAGACCAAGGTACTGGAAGAAGAAACACTCCAGAATCCGGTGCCTCTTGAGTATTGCCTTTGCATATTTCTTACCCTCTTCTGTGAGCTTAACACCTCCGTAGCTGATCCATATAACAAGCCCCCTCTCGGCGAGCTTCTGAATCATCTCCGTCACTGTTGAAGGGTATACGCCAAGGCGTTCCGAGATCTCCTTTGTGCGAACAGTCCTCTTATTACCCTCCTCCGAAATTACATAGATGAGCTCTAAATAATCATCGGGATTCTTGTGCTCTTCCTTTGACAAAATTACACCCGATATTTTCGGGTGACCGAAAAAATATAAAGATTTCGGTGAGTCGAATATTATTGGAATGTGTGAATTATTTGAGCTCAGATAAGACGCTCTTCGCCAAAGCGCTCTCTTTCCCGCGGAAGACCTCGTACGGACCGTATTTTGAGTATATTTCTCGGATCGATGCCTTAACACTTTCTTCGTCGTTGCCTTCTACTGTAATTTTAAGGATGTCTATCTGGAGACCTTTGAGAAGAAAATAGGAAATGGGGCCTATTGCACCCAGTTTGTCTGCTTTGGTGGTTATCTTCGTGCCGTACTTTTGAGCAATTAACTCAAGATCCTTAATTGTGATCCGCACCCCTCTCTGTCTAAATAGATCATTAGGGAAGTAATAGAAGGTAGTGGTAATTGTCATAAGACTTCATCCCGCATATCTGCTTGGAAGAGGAAAGTTTTCTTGCTTGAGCGATGTGAGGGCGTTCTGGTAGTAGGTCAAGTCTATTTTTGAGAGCAAGAGGGTATAATCGTTTTGGGAGATCAAAGAGGGGACCAGTAGTGAGTAAAAGTCACGAAGTTCCCCGTAGTTGATGTAGGCACTTAGGGGGTTCCTCGCCCTGCCCAATTCTGGGTCTATGTAGAAGACGCAGTCGTAAACTATTTGGATTGGGATCCCTGGCAGATACTTCTTGACCATGGGGAGGGACTCATTCGTGTTAGAATAAGCGAAGACCTCTGCTTTTATTAGTGCCCTTATGAACTTTGTCACAGCCTCTGGATTAGATTTGACAAATGACTCAGAGAAAGCTTGAAGACAGCATGGATAGTCTTTCCCGTAGATCTCTGCGTCCCATAAGGATATGCTCAAGTTTCTGTATTTTGCCAAAGAGGCATATGGTTCCCACAGTAGAGAAGCATCAACAGCTCCGGACTCTAATGCCGAGAGGGCATCAGGGGGCGACAAATACTCTTTAATCGTGACGTTTACACCCGATTTTGAGATGGCGTCTTTGAATATGTAGTCACCCGGTACGTACTGGACTGTGCCTAGGCGCATTCCCGAGAGCCCTTCTATGTTTGAGATCGAGAAGGTCTGGTTTGTAACTAAGGCCGTGCCGTCTAAAGAGTTGCCAGCAACGATTTTGACGTCGAGGTTCTTTATGAAAGCCGCCAACGCTACAGAGGTCACTGGAGCACCATCTATTTTTTTGGAATACAGTGCGTCAACAAGCCCTGCCACAGTAGGGTACTCCTTAAGTGTGACTTCAAGACCCTCCTGGGCGAAGTATCCCTTCTCATAAGCTATCCAGATTAGACCATAGCTGGCCGCAGGCATGTAACCAATCCTCATTTTTGTTGGTGGTGGTTTGTAGAGCATGGAACCTGTAAAGGCGACTGCTACTAGTATTACAACTATAACCAAAATGTATGCTTTCTTCATATCGCTCAATCCTTAAATAAAAAACGATTTAATAACCATTTCTCAGTTCCTTGAACTTAGAGAGCTTTAATCGGGCTATGGTTTGCTGAACCTCCTTCGAGTCCACGCCCTTCACAACTCTCACCGCCTTCTCTGTGTTATTTCTGCTTCCGCAGTAGCAACACGTAAATGAAGACGCCCCCTCCCTCCCAGCGCAGACCGCCCCGCATTTTCTGCAGAGGTAAATGTTGTACCTCAACTTTTTTACCCCCAAATCATTTTTCCATCGGGATTGATAAAAGCTGCGTATCTTTTGCAAAAAACCATAAATAACCGTTCCTGATATACATTCAGTGCGTAATTAGGTGATTGGCAAACTTGAGTGAGATCTGTTCCAAATGCGGACTCCCTAAAGATCTATGTGTTTGTGAGGCTATCGTTAAAGAGCAACAAAGGATAAGGGTCTTTTTGGAAAAAAGGAAATGGGGAAGGGACGTTACGATCGTAGAGGGCATTGATGAAAAGAGCATAAACCTCAAGGAGCTATCCGGAAAACTTAAGAGCAGACTGGCCTGCGGAGGCACAGAGAAGAACGGCAGGATAGAGCTCCAAGGAGACCATCGCGAAAAGGCTGCTGAGATCTTGATTGAGAGCGGATTCCCTCCGGACAATATTGATGTGGAGTAAAAAAAATTTGGAGAACCTAAAAGAGATTATTACCTCCTTAAAAAGGGGCAAGGTTAGACCAAAAGTGTGCCCGAGGTGTGGAAGTGTAGACGTTTCAGTGCTCACGATGGCGGGGTATATTTCTCCGCCAACATACCTCTGCAACAGTTGTGGATTCCAAGGGAATATATTCTTGGAGATTGAAAGAGAAGGGGGAAAGGGGGAGGGAAACGAGACAAAGGAAAGAACTGAGAGCGGCGATCATTGAAGCGGGACTTCGATGCCTAGTTCTTTCATTAGCTCCTTGTACCTGTTGCGAACGGTCACTTCAGTAACTTGGGCGGCCTGTGCGATCTCCTTTTGGGTTCGGCGCTCGTTCTCTAACAGAGAGGCCACATAAATGGCAGCCGCAGCAAGTCCTGCAGGATCTTTACCCGCTGTTATACCTCGCTTCTTGGCCTCGCGGACTATCTCAGCAGCTTTGCGCTGAGTGATCCCACTCAGATCCAAAGCGCCTCCGATTCGAGTGATGAAGTCCACTGGGTCTGCTATAGGTATGTTAACGTCCACCTCCCTCAGCAGTAACCGGTAGCAGCGTGCGACGTCCTTGCGACCTGCTTTTGTGTACCTTGCGATCTCGTCCAGTGTCCTAGGGACTTTCTGCGTCCTACAGGCGGCGTATATGGCCGCGGCCATAACAGACTCTATGGATCTCCCCCGAACTAAACCTTTTTCAACTGCCCTACGATATATCACAGCTGCCTCCTCTTTGACGCTCTTTGGTAAACCTATTTGTGAACTAATTCTATCCAGCTCACTCATTGCCTGTGCCAGATTCCTGTCTAATGAACTGTGGACGCGTGTCCTGATCTGCCACTTTCTCCAGCGAAGTATCTCTATCCGCTTCCTCGGCTCCAGCCTCCGACCCATCGCATCTTTGTCTCTCCAGTCAATTACTGTTGAGAGACCCCTATCGTGGACGGTCGGTGACAACGGGGAGCCGACTCTACTCCTTTTATCTCTCTCCTCCGATGTGAAGGCCCTCCATTCAGGACCTCTATCTATGATCTTCTCAGATATGACCAAGCCACAATTAGTGCAAGTAACCTCTCCTCTTTCAAAGCTCCTTGCGAAGTTCGTCCCACCACAGTTCGGACACTTTACACTCTCCTGATCGCTAGCAGGAGACCTATTTTCATTCTTTTCTTTTTTCGGAGAGGTTTTAACTTCTGCTTGGGACATAATAATCCGACCAAAAGTTTTATATGGGAGTAAAAATGCGCATTAAGCTATATTTAAAGTTTTCGATTTATTTATATTTACGAAAGCAGGACATAATTAAAGCTTTCGAAGAGAGTATGCCTGTATTATAGAAAGCACCATAAATACCAAAATAGCCTTGAAAGGGGTTAGCAACAGTCATAAGAAAAATGCATATGAAGAGATTCGCAGAAGCGGTTAAGAAAAAGTTAATAAATCTTAAGATTTTTTTGTAAATTAGCCCGGTGGTGTAGCGGCCAAGCATAGCGGGCTCTGGCCCCGCTGACGAGAGTTCGAATCTCTCCCGGGCTACCAATTATGGTTTTTATTGTGTGCCAAACACCCAGTATGATGACCAACAATCACAGAATTGTTTGGAGTCCCACAATTTTAATTGGGGAGTGTTATTGTTCAGAGCATGTGCCACGATCTCAACCATTCGGTCACTCCCGAGTATATCAGCTGAGCGGCAAAGGCAGCGATGATTATGGTCATGAAGCGACCCATCGCTCTAATACCGTTCCTGCCAAGGACTCTAACCAATATATTCGAATATCTCAGGAGAAGATACGTTACAAATGCCACAATAAATATACTGATAATCAATAAAAGCAGAGGAACGATTCCTGATAGAACAATAATGGTGGTCATGGTGCCAGGACCCACTAAAAGTGGGGTGGCAATGGGGACTATTGCCACTTCGGTGTGTGACTCGAGAGATTTTGTCCTCGGTAAACCACCAAGCATTTCTATGGCAATTGCCATGAGGAGAACTCCCCCACCCACTTGCAGACTGGAGATGCTCACATGGAAGAAACTTAGGAGGTAGCTCCCTCCGAGCGCAAGGGCAAGCGCTATTATCAGTACTGCAAATGACGAATTCCTTACTATCCTGTGGCGTTCGACAATGTCGAGGTCGTCGGTCAGGCTCAAAAAGGTCGGTATTACACTTATCGGGTTCAGAATTGCGAAGATCTGCCCAGTTATAAATACGATCTGTGTAAGAATTGCTGAAGGATCTCCAATTAGACCGATCATTTTCATTGCCCAGTCAGACCACAACTTAAAGAAATTTAAATTTTGGGGGCAGTTTTTGAAAATAGAAATGAAATTATCAAAGATACCGCAAGAAAACCTGCCCTTTTAAGGGTGGGACGAATTGTGGTGAAGTTAAATGTTGAGGATTTTCCCGACGACCTGTGAAGCTGTTTGCCTGAGGTATAATTTAGGAATTAGCCCATGTGTTAACGAGAGGTATGGGATGGGGGAGGCGTAAGGGTAACGCCCCCTGAACTGGCAGATGTGTCTGAGAGCGTAAAGCCTCAGGCGAACGCTATAACCTCCCGTATTGTGTGCTTCTAGCATGACGGGCTGGAGGGCGACCGATGAAGCCTAAACTGGAGAAAAAGCTGGAAGCTCCCGACTTTAATCATGGGAAGACGTCACACTCTAAAGGCTCTCCTAACGTCCTTACTCAAAAGCATAATTACAACTATCACGTCGAGGATAATCATCGGCGCTCCTCCTAATAGGGATGATTCCGAGACGCCTGTAAAAGCCAACACGAAAATTCCGCTCCCTGCACCAAAAATTGAGAGAATTAGAGATAGAAACCATGCCCACTTCTTGATGCGCCACAACCCGTAAGCTATTGTGAAACTCAAACAACATAAGAATAACAAAATTGGAGAGAATATGATGCTCAACAGGACCAAAAAATTCACCAGATAAACCAAACCGGAAAAAGCCTCGATCCCAGCGATTATTTTTATCTCTGAAGGCACAGTCGGCTTTGTGGATTTGGCATCGTTACTGGGCACAGCCATAAATAGTCACTAAACTTACCTTACCCCGGAGATATTTATTTTTGTTTTATCTTCAAAGAGGGCTCCGCCGATAATGTTATAACACAGACCTTACTTTGGTGGAAAAACCAGAATAAAAAAAAGAAAGTTATTGGGTTGTTGGTTGTGCTGCAGGTGCCTGCGGTGCGGCGACATCTTTATGAATATCGTAGTACAATGGACCGCGTTCCTTCTTAGTTATCAACGAAACTACTATAATTGTAATAAAGCCCAGTATGAATCCCCATGCTCCAGCGTCAAGGTAGAAGGTCTTCAAGAAATTCACAGTTCCCCATGGAATCCTGTAAAGGAATGTCAAACCGGCCGAGACTACAAGTCCAACGAATACTCCGGCAGTCCCGCCCCATTTAGTTACGCCTTTCCAAGTTGTGGCCAAAAGTAGTGCAGGTGCTAGCGTTGCGGCGAATTGAGCCCATCCAATGGCAGCGAGCCATGTTATGAGCTCGGCCGGGAACATTGTCTCTATGACCATCAATGCTCCTACGATTAACATGCAAATTCTGAGGTTCCTGAGAAGTTGCTTATCAGTCCAGTTTGGTCTGAAGCACTTATTAATTATGTCCCTTGCAATTGCGGCCCCGCCCATCATGACGAACCCGTCTATGGTGCTCCAGGCTGCTGCGATAACACCGGCGATCAGAAGCCCACCAATGACAGGTGCTTCGGCTCCAAGTTTGTACACCGTAAGCCATGCAATAACGTAGTCTGCGGACCCATAAACCGTTATTATGTCCGGAGCTTGACCAGTAACGGTCAAGTATTTGGTGACCTCCCCTAAATAGCAATAGGCAGGGCATGTGATCCCAAAGACTATGCCTCCCATCAAACCCCAGAGCCACAAAGTGCTTGGTTTCTTGATACCATATAGCTTTTGGACTATTGCTGGTTGACCAGCAAGACCGAAGGACGACAAGAAGAGGGCCCAGCTAATCCATAAATACCATGCGGCGCCGGCCGCTGCCAAGTCTTGATTCAGCCAAGCCGCGCCACCTGCAGATTGGGCTATTGTTGCGAGCATATTTGAGTAGCCGCCAGTCCAAGAATAGCCAATTCCGATCGCAAACATTGATGCAACAATCATCATTGAAACGTTCAATGCGTTGATAATTGCTCCTGCTATAAATCCACCAAGTATTATATAGACAACTGATATTGCAATTCCAAGCGCAGCTCCAGTAATATAATCAACGCCTAAAATTGTGCTGAGCAAGACTCCAATGGCCTTGAATTGTGCTGTTGCATAGAAAACACATGCGATGACTATACCAATGGCGGCGAAGATTCTGATGAGTTTGCCACCGTAGACCTCGCCCAAAAAGTCTGGCATAGTCATCAGGTTATATTTCCTCGCAGCGATTCGCATCCAACGCCCTAAGAACAAGACAGTTATCGGGAAACCAGCCATCATAGGCAGACAGAGAGCCCAGTGCTGAAAAGGTCCTGCGGCGTAAATACCGCCGGGTAGACCGAAGAAGGCCCAAGCGGAGACAGCAGCACCCGCACTCCACATACCAAGCATCCACACGGGTATAGCTCTGCCTCCCACCATGAAGTCCCCAGAGCTCTTGATTCGTTTCCTCGCCCAGACACCGACTCCTAAAATCAGGAGAATCCAGATAACAATTATCGCAGCCTCTATTAAAATTCCAGTTTCTGGCATTATTACCACCTCATAACTCTTGTACTAGGTCCGGATGTTTCTTTGCCCAAGAACGCCACCACAGCATTGTAACAATCGGTATGACGAACCAACAAAGCCACTCCATGACATATATTAGAAGGAATGTGCTCGTCCACGGATCTCCAGGTAGACCGTACCCAGGTAAGCCCCAGCCAGGAATCCCCCGAAGCCAGTCAATCAAGATTAGTATCGCATATTCTCCCAAGAACAGTAGATCCAACAAGGTTTTCTCACCATTCTGTTTTGAAGTACTTTACTAAAATTTGGGTTTATATAAGTTACTAGGGAGCCACAAAAAACCTTATTAATTAGGTCTATGTGAAAGTAAACCCTTTGCGTATTTTTATTAATGAGTAAGAAACTTCTTCTAGAACAATTCAATTGGCAGATTAATGTTATATAATCAAACAAATTTGTATAAAATATTTATTATAAAATAAAAATTACAAACTTGACCTAAAGATGTAAATACTGCGACATGATAGTGTAAGATGGGTTAAAAATGGCAGAGTCAGAAAAAGAGAGAAATGTCGTACCTCCAACTAAGTACCTCTTAGCGCTGTTCCTAGTACAGATTGTCCTGATTGGGGGAGGGGCGGCTTTTGCCTTTTCTGGGATAGGCAAAACATTCATGGAGAATCTCTATAAATATAGTAAGATTGAAATGGGCAGGGAGGGTTCGATCCAATATATCTACTCAACGAGTGAGGCAGGGTATATCTCAGTAGATTTGGGCGTGGATATGAAGACAAAGTACAATGAGACTCATCTAGTTGTTTATTGGTATATGAATATTAAGTTAAAGCCAGGAGATACGATAATTGACCTTGTCAAGAACTATGATAAAGCCGAGAAGGTTGAATTAAGAATATATCCAATAGAGAATCCTTCCCAATGGGTTGTTATAGAAGATTATAACGTAACTAATTATCCACTCGAGGTGGAATATGGGGAAGTAGGCGGGCTGAGGTACATAGTTTCTATTAACGGAATTAAGGCAGATCCTGGTAGCCTTGAACAATGGATGATTTATATATGGGATCCAAACCTTCAAAATTTCCAATACGTGGCGGCACCTCCGGACAAGTTTGAGGTCTATAACCTTGACAGTTTTGTCTTCCTATTTGACGAATTTGGAGCATTCCCACCGGACTGTTGTAGCGGAGCTTTAAAATGGGAATATGCTGAGTACCAAGGCCCAGGAAAGTGACAATTGGATTCTATGATCTAAGTATTCAATGGTATACTTTAATTCATTTTACCATGTTGGCAAGGTCATTCTTTACATATACATCTGAAAGACTTTATTATTTCAAGAGCCTTGTCACCCATGTCCGAGCCTTTTTCTGGAGGTCGGTATTGCAATAAAATGAAACGATTAGAGTTTTTACAAAATATGCCGAGACCTATAATGTAATCAGAGATCTCTTTCCTCGGAAATTTTCTTACGGCTCTATAGGATAGCTTGTGAAAATAATAATCGTGATCTTGGTCGCTATTCCAAGGATAAGTCTCGAGTTTTGGGTCCAATATATCTGGATCCTCCTTGATACGCTCTATGTTCTCCTTGAAGAAATCTTCCGGGGAAGAGTACTTCTGCAGTATCTTAGTCAGATCATTCCAATCCATCTTTATCATGTTACCGACACTGCCATGTACCTCAACAGTTCCCTCATAAAAGACAGAGTCTTTCCACAGGATAATTTTGTACTCCTTTGGGATATCCAACTGTAGCCCATAAATCTGGAATATCATAAAAACCTACCAAAAAAAAGTGTTAGCGTACGATGTGTACGCTGCAGTGAGCATTTTTGACCACATATTCGGCGACGCTGCCAATGAGCGCGCGTTTTACGCCAGTTAGACCTCGGGAACCTATTACAGTGAGGGCACAACCCTGCTTCTCTGCCTCGCTGACGAAGCCAGCGCCAGGGTTGTCCCAAGTGGGCACAATCTTGGATTCAACGACCTTAACCCCCTCTTTTTTGGCTTGTTCCTCGTACTTCTTTAAGAGGGGTTCTATCTTTTCGGCTACTTCTTTTGGTACCGCTGGCGGGTAAGGAGGTATGTCTCCCAATAATGCGATTGCTGGGGGGGAGTATATGGATACAATGAGAAGGCGCGCATCGTACCTTTTTGCCAAGTCTACCGCTACCTCAAAGGCTTTCTCTGCGGGTTTAGATCCGTCTACACCAACCATTATTGTCCTGTACATATTTCATCGCCTTAAATTTAATTTACA
>JACIVQ010000003.1:0-448 GCA_014361445.1 Methanosuratincolales archaeon
ATCTCTCGGATTTTTACTATCGTCTATCGCCTGAATAACTCTGCAGAAACTTGTTATCCTTTCAGTTGGAGTAAAACCAGCCAGCCACTCGATAAACGTTTTTCTTTCCAATTGAAGGACAAAATCGAGTAAATTATCTGTGCCAAATTTTTTGCAAAAAGCTAATACAGGCGGGATCCACTCGGAAAAAGGCAAATAGTCTCTCATTAGGTTCACTAATATGCGATATCTATTACGTCTCTCTGGTCGAAGTTCATCAATCTCTGGTTCAAGAATTCTCTTTCTGTAAATTTCAGCAAATTCCTTAACAAGATGGAAAAATTCTTCTCCTTTCTTTATTTTCCCATTTTCTTCTTTCTTTTTGTTATCAGTTTTGTAGAGTTTTTCGTATTCCTCATGTAGAATAACTTTTGGTTTATCCTTTGCATAAATGGTCCTTATGTGTGAG
>JACIVQ010000003.1:458-54554 GCA_014361445.1 Methanosuratincolales archaeon
TTAGCCACATATTTCCTCCAATGAATGCCACACGTTCATCAAATGAACTTGCTCCTTTGCATAAATGGTCCTTATGTGTGAGATCAGGTTTTCAAGTTCATCTCTACTAAGCTCTTTTTCAAGCTGGATCCACTCCCTTGCATACTTGTCTTTGGAATTTTTATCTTGGATGGCTTCAAGGTTTCTCCCTTTAATGATGTCTATGGATGAGAGTGGGAGACCGCGCGTGTTCAAGATGTTGAAAAGTCTTATTGCGGATGACAAATCCGACGTTCGAATACCCACAACATAAACGTTGTTTAATAAATATGTGATAAAATTATGGAGTTGTTCTTCCCCACTAAGCACTGAAAAGTGTTCAGCAAACAGCTCGTGAAATGTTTTGACTGCTTCGTAAAGATGATAAGCAGGATCATCCTCATCCTTAAGTTTACCTTTAAATTGCTTTAGAAATTCTATAGTTCCTCCTTCTACGTAAATATAATTATTAAAGTATGGCTCTAATTCCTCCCAAGGCTTTAAGCGTTCAGTTTTTGGTAGTTTCAATAGCGGGTTTTCCTCTTGGAATAATATATTCTGTAGCGTGTTCTTGAATTTCTGATCTCGGATAAGGTCTCTTGCGACTGCGATCAGCGTTAACAGGGAAACTAACCTTTGTTGACCATCAATCACCTGATGCAACTTTTCTCTCTCATTAACTAAAACCATTGAACCCAAAAAGTAAATTCCAGAACCCTTTGATTCAACCATAGACTCATAAATGTCTGTAAATAATTTCTCGAAACGTTCTTTATCCCAACTAAATGGGCGCTGAAATAATGGAATATTAAATGTGAACTCTTCACTTAAAATGTACTTAACTAAATAATGCTTTGCATCAATAGGAGCATTTAACTCAGACATATATTACAATTGTTGATTTTTTCTTAAAAGTTTAACCTTACCAAGGCTCCCCGTGCTTTTGGAGATAACCAAGTCAATTTTAATTTCAATAAATTTAAGAACGCCAAAATTTGCTTCTTTTCCCAAAAGCAGGTAAATCTCATCATCAATCTTTATACATATTACATATGAATATATGAAATTGTCATATGTTAAAATTTGATTAATATATGAGATTATCTGATATTCATATGTTCATATTTCATATGTTACCGACAGGTATGTTATTATAAAAAATCGCCTTGATGCGGGATCAGGTCGTTCTGGGTATCTTCTCTAAAAACTGAAGCAGGTCACTCCAAAACTCAAGGCTGTCTTTCTGTGGTATGTCTTCTATCGTCCATATTTCGGCAGGGTCGAGTTTTCTTGAATAGTAACGCCCTGGTAGGTTTTGTGCTTTCTTAAGAACCCTGATAATCTCACATATGAGATTGATTTGCCTTCTCAGATATGTGCGGTGATCCAACCAACCAAGCTTTAAAGCCTTGAACCATTCCTCAAACCTATCAGTCCGTATGACTTTTTCAGTCCTGCTCAGTTCTTGTTCTCCGAGTGAGAGTATAAAACCAAACCGCACCTGCTCGAGTCTTTCGAGGGCAGTGCTGATGGTAGTTTTTCTCTCTTCAAGGAACTTCAAGTTCTCTTCCTTATCTGGGAATTCAGGATGTTTTTGTATACAGAACTTCAACCAACCATTCAGGTAATTAATTACTCGAAGTTTGGCTACTTCTTCAAGCTTTATTGCTTCCAGCCCATAACCAAAATAAATGGTTAGGTCGTCTTGTAGGAGACTCTCTTCTGATTTACCCGAGTACTCGCTCAAACATGAAGAGCCTAACCAGACAAGTCGGGCACAACATTCTTGCATTTCGGTGTCCCACAATCCTTGCAGTTTGGTAGCGAAACACACCTCAACGATCTCTTTGAAAAGAGTTGCCACCTGGTCAGGATAATTCTCCAAATTCCAGTATAATATCGGGGGCTCTGGACCACCCAAGCATAAGTGCTCCTGTTCTAATATTGAAAGTAGTGTTCTGCGGGTATAGTTTTCAAGGTACTCATGTGTTAGTTTGTAAACAATCCTCACAACCTTCCCTTCGCCCTCGAGTGTTTTTTTAATTAAGCCCTTTTTCATTAAGCTTCTAAGAGCGCAGGACAGGGTGCGCGGCTTCATACCAAGTTCACTTTTAATCTTGTTGAAATTCATCCCCCTGCCATTGTTTTGCATCAACAGGTTGAGGACTTTCTTCTGGGCTGATGCATCCCTTCCCAATTTTTCCGACCTCAATTTATATCTTGATATAAATTAGATATTTAAATGTTTATCCTGAAGATAATCTTAGGAGAAGGAAAATGAAGGAGGACGAAAAGGAAGTTAGAATGAGTTTAGAAGAGTTCAGACTTTTCAGCGGAATGGTCGAAGAAGCACTATTGATCTTGGAAGGGAGACGAAAACGCAAAGGTGATGATGAAAATGTGTGAACTACCAAACTGCTTTGCATTGCATCAACCTAAACCACCAAACAAATGTGAGACCTGCCCAGTCGCTGACCTGTGTAAGGAACTCGTCCACAGGGATGAAGTCCTTAACCTGTTGAATCAAATCGAGAAAAAGATTGTCAGTGTGCTGACCAAAAGTTAGGGTGAACACGCATGATCGACTTCATTACCGACTTTGGTAATTACTTAAAGACCCACTACCCGATACACCCACTGTGGGCGGACTTACTCTCGGCAACGACTCTGGCATCAGTGCTGACCGAAGACACCTTCTTCCGCAACAATTTCGGTAGGAACAGGTGCAATCTCTGGATTGCCTACTTGGCTCCATCGGGCGACTTCAAATCCGTGCCGATTGATGAATGTGTTATCCCCTTGTTGAGGTATTTGACTTCCTGGTATGCCAAAAACACTGGGCAACCCAGATACTTCATATTACCTTCAATCGCCTCATCAGTTGAAGGCATGATCAAACATCTTGCAGAGTTCAATTCGAGGGGGCTGATCTACCGAGACGAACTCACAACTCTCTTCAAGGAAAGCTTGCATAAGGACTACCTCACCGATGAATTCGAGCTTTACAGTAAGTTTTACGACGGCATCATTCCACCACGGGAAACCATGAAGTTCAACCTCCGAGAGCCGCTCGAGGTATATGTTAATCTTGTGGGTGCGACTACCCCTCAACACCTCTACCACAACTTG
This sequence comes from Methanosuratincolales archaeon, assembly GCA_014361445.1. Lineage (GTDB taxonomy): Archaea > Thermoproteota > Methanomethylicia > Methanomethylicales > Methanomethylicaceae > WYZ-LMO10. The sequence continues at coordinate 3,606 of JACIVQ010000003.1, forward strand.
AGCCTACAATTCTTCTTTCAGGGTTGTGGTAATCGTTGGCTCTACGTCAGGCATCAAGTCCCAAAAAGGGCATACCAGGAAGAGGAGCTCTTTGTCCGTGACCCACCCAATTGGACGAAAGAGGAATTACCAACCGACCTGATGAAGTTTGCCGACGCGCTGATTGAAGCGTCAAAGACAGTTGTTGAGTTCACAATTGACCCAGAGGCAGAGAAAATCTCGACACACTTCTTCAACGAAAGAGAAGAGTTGAGATTTGAATTAATGAAAAGTACGAACCCCTTCATCGCCGAGTACGTTAGAAGGGACTGACAAAAAAGCCTCAAGCTTGCCCAGTTGAGGTGTCTGAGTCGAAACCTCTTCAACGAGCACTTCAAAGAACTCAAAATGATGATGATAGAACCTGAAGATGTCGAATGGGGTCAGGAAATCGTCAGAAAATGTTTTGAACACTTTAACAAAATTGTTGGCGAATGGGCGGCTACACCCCTGAACGAAAGCCGTCAGTCACGAAGACCCTGCAGGCAAGGATGCGGAGGTACCTCTCCATAATAAAGTTCCACGGTATAATAAGTCAAACCCGCCTTGCCTACGAAGCAGGTGACAGCCGTGACGCCGTCTTTAGGGAGGTTATCGACAAACTCGCCGAAGCGGGCTGTATAAAGGTAATCACCAACAGCGCTGACTTTGTACGGATGAAAGGGCTCGATTGGATGAACCAACAAATGATAAGTCCGAATTTCAAGAAAGCTCCCGTTCTGTATGAGTTTATTAAGGACCTCCCACCATGAAGAGGTGTTTCCCGTGATGTTATCGACCGTTCAGGACCAAAAATCTGTTGGTCGACCCCTTATCCATGACTTCCTAAACAAAAGAGTCGTAGTGAAGACTTCCACCTTCACAGTAGAGGGCAGGCTCATCGCATATCAACCGTCCAACAAAGCCAAACGTATCCCTGATTTGTTGTTCTTGAGAACGAGCGAAGGTATCCATGTCGTACGTGGTCCATGGACCATTATAAGCGAGGTGAAGAGAAAGCTATGCTGAAGTCCATTCTTTATGCATCGTTAAAGGCGCTCTTTCTCAGTGTGTGGGTTCTCTTGCTACGTCCTATTCTACAGCCTTCACTCAACGATTACTTCGGTAATGAGTTTTTGGGAAATTTTGTAGGCTTCTTCACCCTTTTCCTATCCGCGATTATAGTCACAGAAATACTCTGGTGGAGGAGGATGAGGACAAATGGATGACTTACTCTTCCTCACCTTCTTGGGCGCCGTCCTTTTTGGTCACTATTTAGGGATGTATTTACGGGAGCAGGACGTCCTTGGGATGATATTGATCACAGCACTCTTCCTATCATTCTTGTTATGGATCCTTATCCTATGGCAAAGGAGGGACGCTGTCAAGGTTCAACCACAAGTTGTCTGGAGGGATGGGAAATGAAGTATGAAGAATACATGAAAAAATGGAAAGAATGGCAAAAACAACACAAAACGGCACCAGACGAGGCGTACCTCAAACAATGGAAGGAGTGGGAGAAAAAACACAGGAGGATCAGGAATGACTGAGGAAGTCTCAATTCGAATCTTTGCCGACGACATAGAGGCTGTGAACAAGACCGTCGGAGCACTGAGAGGCATCTTCCCCAAGGTGTGGATCGAGAGCTACCAGCCCACTGAAAAAGGTTGGTCTGCAAATCTTTGGTGTTATATTGAAAGAGAGGAGGTGAGAAAAAGTGGGTGAAGTCCTTATCCAAATCTACGCGGGGAGCGCCGAAGATGCAGACAAAGCAGTCCAAGTACTCAAGCACTCTTTTCCGAAGACATGGATTGAAAAATACAAACCCTTCAGTGGCGGTTGGTTCGTCCGTCTCTGGTGTGAACTTAAGGAGGTGAAAGCATGAGTGAAGAGGAAGAACTACAAGAGACATTAAGCCGAGCCGTCCGTGTGCAGGCAAAAGGGGACTTTGAGCAACTGCTCGCCAGTCAACTCGCTTCAGCACTCTTTCAAGACCCCTTGAACAAGATACGCATGGTCTTTGAGGCTTACCTACTGCTCCCAGACGAAGATAAAGTCAAAGTCGTACCCGACGATAAAGAACACGAACGCATCTTCAGGCTTTATGAAGTAGCCATTGGCTTCAGTAACATCGTGATCGGTAGACCTCCTCCACATTACTTCGTGGAGTGTGCATCGGTACCCTTCCCATTCAGTTGGGTTGAAGGGGACAAGTACCTCGGTTTGTTTCTGAATCGCAAGTGGGACCTCAAACACTACTTGGGCATTGAACCCGAAACTTGGGAAGGCTACCTACGGTGTTTTACGGCATATCTGATGGACGGATATGCACCCTTAAGCACGGTTAAAATGGTCGAAGAAGAGTTTGTCGTCTCTGCTATGCCTCTCGCACTCGACCTACTCAGGCGCATATTCAACAAGTTCATTACGAGAGAGACGTGGGTCGAGACTCTATCCATACTGCAGGGAAAGAAGAAGTCGGGTGTTGAGGTCTCACCATGAAGATAGCTTGGCTTCACGGTAACATGAATGTAAGTCTCGACAAACCACTTGTATGGCTCTGTCTCGGAGTGAGGGGATCGGGGAAGTCGACCTTTCTCGAGCATGTAGCTCTACAGCACTTACAGCACGGTAACACTATCCTCGACTTATTTGGCGCTCGTTCGGGTGAGGGTCTGGCTTGGCTCAGGAGTCCCGAGGTAAAGGGCAAGCACATCCTTTTGCTGACGGATGAAGGATGTATCATTGAAGTGAACAGCAGTTTAGACTTGAGTATAAAGCCATATACAAAACTCCAGCTCAAGGACTTTGAGGACTTTGACTTGATCATAAACTCCTCACCACTTTACAGGACGCTCGACAGCGAGTTCACAGCTTGCAACCATGTTATCGATCTACTCTGGAACAGGCTCCATTGGAGACGTTTGATTTACGTGATCATAAGGGAAGCCGCTAACCTGATCTACTCGAGGGTAAAGGTCTCTGAGAACCAACTTGAAGCCAAATCCTTTCTGATATATTGGTTGCGTGAAAGTCGTCATGTCGGTTGCTCTCTGGGGCTCGATAGTCAGAGGTTCATGGCGCTCGATACGGATGTGAGATCCCAAGTCGACTTCTTGGTATTGAAGGCACAGGGACTCTTTGGTTTGCCGAGGGATATGTGGCATGTTTACCGTTGGATCAAGCCAGGTTGGTTACAGTACGCCAAGCCCCACGAGTTTGCGATAGTGAGTAGACAGGGAGACATCGGTGTTGGGACTTTCCCGTTTCACGAATGGCACAAACGCGAGGGCGAGGACATCCTCCAAGTCGCTGGTATCAAAGTCCAGTTCGAAGAGAGACCTGAAGAGGGTGCAGATAGGGGTCGTTACAAGACGGTCGGTGATGAAGAGCACGCCCGAATCATCAGTTTGTATACTGAAGAAGGAAAGAGTATGGAGAGTATAGGCAAACAGTTGGGGAGGAGCGCAAAGACAGTCTACGACCACATTCACGAACACAACAATGACGTCGAGCGGTTGGGTTACTGTCCGAAATGCCGAAGAGCCAGCAGTCCGTTAGCCGAGGTCAAAACTACACGCTGAGTTTAACGCTTTTTACATGAAATGATATAGGGTCTTTCGTGTAGAAACACATGAACTTACCATCAAATATGAGTTGTGGTTAATTCGTTCCAGACCGTAGGCTCAACCTATCATCCATGAGTCAAGCCGTTTAGAAGGTTCAGCATGTTTTAGCCGTTCTTTCTTTGTTTTCTTTATGGGCTTCCACTTCTCAGCAGTCTCAACTAATATATCAACTTCTTTTCTTTGAAGTCGCATCCTTCTAAGAGACTCTAAACCTTCATAAACTTGCTTACGTTCTGTTTCACTTAATCCCAATACATCAAAAACAGCATTGTCAAGTTCTCTTCGCGCTTCTTGCTCTAACTTTTCATCACCCTTATTCTGAGCCTCACAAATCTTTAAGAAAGCAACCTCAATTTTCTTTCTTTCTTCCTTCGAGAGTTTTTCTGGGTTTAAGACGGGAAGGTTTTTGCTTTCATAGACTGTAAGTTCAAGAACCCCTCCACCATAAAAACGTCCATGTAGTTCTGATAGAAAAGCTGTTACTGAAGAGTTTAGTAACCCTGCAAGAACTATTATATTTTCTTTGGAGTTAGGGTGCACTTCGTAAAAGCATTGATGTGCATATGCATTTGCTTTATTTAATGAATATACACATTGTTCCCACATTTTACGAGCAAATAGTATGGGAGCGGGTTTTCTTTCACCTAAATCATACCATCTTTTTCTTGATATAAGCGTAGAGAGGTTGTTATATCCTTTTACTAAGCTTCCCCCTCTCCTTCCTCCTCTTATTCTTATTTCGATGTTTTCTCCATGTTCAATGTATTTTAATGCCTTAGCGTCTTCTTTCTTAAGGTCTTCTTTATCTATGTGAACCATAAACACCCATTGGTTGATGTCGTCTGACTTAATTTCAACTCCTATATTTTGAGGACTTGTTACAACAGGTTTCAGATATTTATCTTCTATACCCCAAAGCTTTACTTTTTCTTTATCAAGATAAAAGAATTCGTCCGCACCTGTCGTAAATCCTCGCCTAATTTCAGCGATTTCTCCAAGTTTAACCATCTTAGGATGTTGTTTTAGTTTGAAGTATATTATCGGACTCCTTAGAAATAATCCCCATTTTTCTTCTGGTTTGAGTTCTTTTTGTTTCTTTAGTGTTATTCCTACACGCTCGTTTTCAAAATCTTCTTTGGCTGTTTCAATTATTCTGACTATTTCTTGTATAGGAATGGGTTGCTTTATTCTAACAAACTTGACGGTATTGTTTTCTTTAGCTTCTTTAGATTCATCCTCTTTTTCCAAAATGGTTATGCACGTTCCTACCAAGGCTCTTTCAAAGGCTCTAACATCATACCAGATTATTGCATGAATCTTGAAGTGGTCAAGAAAGAACCGTTTCACGCCTTCCCCGTAACCTACATCAAGCCAAGTATCAGATGTTATTTGACCCATCATACCGTGATTCTTGAGAAATTTTGCACTATGAGTAAAGAAATAAGTATAGATTCCCGCTTGAGCACTAATGTCAATCTTTGAACCGTCTGAGTAGGTTAAGGCTTCCTCTCTAATCTTGTCTTTATATTCCATCTCTTCCTGTCTTGTATAGGGTGGATTGGTTACTACAACGTCAACTAGTGGGATTATATCGTCTGAGGGCTTAACCTTAAAGAAATCACTCACAATTAGGTTGATATGTTTACTTGGCACCTTAAGATTTCTAATAGCTAAGTTTATACTGGACAACTGTGCTGGAAATGGGTTTATGTCTATACCGTATAGCTGGCTCAAAATCTCTTCATGTAGCCTATTTTCATCAGCAAATGGATTCTCCTTCTTCTTCAAATCCTTAAGCTTATGATAGGCTTTAACGAGGAAACTTCCACTTCCACAAGCAGGGTCAAGAACTTTATCTTTTGGTGACTTGATGCACATCTCAGTTATTAGCTCAACTATGGGCGGTGGAGTATAATATTGTCCAAGTCTATGTCTTTCAAAGTCTGGGATGAGCTCTTCATAAACCCTACCTATAATGTCGCTTCTTATTTTGGCTAAGTTGTATGTTCCAAGCTCTTCAATGAACTCTTCCAAAGCATACATTAGTTTCTTAGAGAACGGTATCTCATCCAAAATTGGATGATGCTCAAAAATAGCTTCATAATCAACCTCTTTAGACACTCTGCTAAAGTACTCCGATAACTTTTGAGAGAAAACATTAGGGTCTTCTGTTTCAATTTTCTTCAGTTTTGGGATCGTTAGTATTTGTGCTTCTAATGTCTTGTAGAAGGTAAGCCTATTCATTAACATATAAGCCAATTGTTCAGCTATACGTTCATTCATTTCTGGAGAGTATTCGAAAAGCTGAGACTTAAGCCATGAAATGTACTTTTCCTTAAACCCTAAATCCTCATTTAGCTTATGAGTTAATGATTCCAAAATAAAGGGGGTTATGAAGTTATGAAATGTTCTAAGTCTTTGTAGGAATACATCATCAAGCTCAAGCCATTTTCCTACACCAATCCTAAATCGACACACTTCTTCAAGTAGTGTCTTAGCAAACTCCTCATCAAACGAAACTTTGTAATGCTTAAGCCTTCTCTGGGGTAAGGGCACTCCAGCAGTAAAGGTGTCAAATAGAACAAACACTTCACCATTGCAGGTGGCAAAATAAGGAGCACCCAATTCAACAGCATAATTTGACGCTTGTCTAATAACATCAATACTATAGGGGTCAAACTTTCTATCAATAAAAGGAACCTTACGCTTAGTCTCAATTACCAACAATGAAATCTTCTTACCTTTTTCAATAGCTTCAACAACCAAGTCTGGTCTACCATTAATAGTGGGCTCAAACCTAACGCCAACAAATTCAATATCGTTATAAGAGAACTTCTTGGCAATAAGATTTTGAAGAACGCGATAAAGCTCAACTTGAATGTTTCTCTCAAGCATCGAAATCAACCTTATCTCGAACTTGAATAATCTCTATTCTTTTTCTAATAAAAGCTATGATGGCGGGTCAAAAGGTTAATATTTAATCATTTATTTATTTTGTATGTATGCTTCTCTCTTAAATGTAAAATGGGGGTTTCTATAAATGTTTACATTAAATTTTACCAATTTTTCACGAGTCTACACTCAACCAAATTAGAATTTAATTTTTATGGGCAATATTTCATACCCGGATATGGTAATTTAGAGCGAATTGAGCGCTTTTATCATTTTTTATTATGTTGTGGGATAGTTGATCTTGTAGATCAATACCCACAAGTTATTGGAAGTGTAAACCAGTTCGAAGTGCTGTGGAGCGGTTATGTTCAATTTAAGCACAGAGCTGTACCCATCTCTGAATGGGTAGAAGAGGAGTTGGTACAAGAGAGTGTCAGAGGCCTTTGGTCCGGCCGGCAGCGGGTAATTTATCGTAGATGTTCCAGTACTTAGAGAGACGCCCCTAATGTAATCGGATGTATTATATCCAGCAATGGCCATCATTGCTGTGGACTTCTCAAAGTCCCCAATGACTGACCACGGCGGCAGCCCTATGAGGGGATCCGTTGACGCAAAGATCCATGGCTCGTATACGACTACATAATCCACCCTCATCTTTCTAAATATCTCTAGGGCATACGTCTCGTTGTTTAAGAATGCCTCAGCGATCAGTTTTATCTGAGTTCCATTTGTTGTCGAGTTGTCAGCTATGACTGATTTATTTGCGACCACGTTTATCCAGTAACCGTAATCCCACCAACACCCCACTATGCTCTCTGGAGGGATGTTGATGCGCATCCATTCCAAGGCATCCAACCAGTCATCAATCTCTGCAGCATAGCCAGTAGAGGACGACACAATCATGGCAGGTCTGTTTGCAGCTCTCAAATTTGTGTATATTAGAGGGGTTGTGCCTGCCACTATTATTGCAATCACAATAATGCCATAAAGTCGCCCTAGCTGGCGCGCGTGGGTTTTTTTGTCCCCCTCAATCTTCTTGGTTAAAGAGATGTTGTTGAAGAGATTAGTAAGGGCCAAGCCGCTGAGTATGGCCAGGGCAGGTGCGACAACTATCAATAGTCGTACATAATTCCCTGCGCCCCAAAGAGCCATCAGTGCAAAAAGCACAATGAATATGTCCTTGTACTTCATGCGACTCAGGGCAAAGTACACGCCAACCGGTGCCAAGATTATGAGGAGGTGGTAATTTGTGAAGAAGGTCGACCAGGTGGCAGGGAACTGCTCGCCAACAGTCCCGACTATGGGTGAGCCCGCACGCGAGAATGGGTTGACGAATAAAAGGAATTTCCCTGCTATAGGACCAAGCACGCCACTCAGCGTAATAGCGCCTGCTATAACTAGTATTCCAAGGACTGCCCCTATGGAGGTTTTCCTTCGTAGATCCTTGTCTTGGATGAATGATGTTGCAGACATAACAACACATACTATGAAGGCGGTCATGGGAACAACAGTATAGGGGGAGATAGCCTCATCGACACCAATGTTCGGGGCAAATGCCATTCCTAACATAGTGATTGATGAAACGACTGTAACGGCTATGGACAGCTGCTTGCTCCACCTTCCTGTTAAGACTAGTATGATGGAGTATAATGCCAATAGGTTTAGTGGGTAGAGGTAGGCACCCCAACAGAGTGTCATGTAAGCGAGTGCCAGGCCAGATATTATCGAATAGGGAATGGTCCTTTTTTTCAGCGCTTTCATGAAAAATATCAGCGCTATTAGCATGCCAAGCAGTCCGGTTGCTTCAGTATCGAAGAAGCCGAGGCTAGTACGTTGTATAGAGGTTGGGTCAATAGCAAATATTAAGGATGCAAAGAGACCGACACCTCGACTCACTAGCTCTTTTCCTAGGAGGAAGACCAGGAAGGTAAGTATGCCTCCGGAAATGACAGGAAAGAATGCTAGGGCTTCATAAAGGGTAATGTTAAAACCTAGAGATTTTAGCAAGAGGTAGAATGCGGCGCCTGTGAATGGCACACCCATTTGTGCCTGAGAGGGGACGTCAGTCCCCCAAGGAGCCCATCTTGTTGGATCGAACCAAGAGAACCAAGCGGTAAAGCCGTTCTCAACCACATATTTTGCACCCTTGTACTGGATGTAAGGGTCGAACTCATCCAAGTACACCCCCCACTGAATCGGGAGGAGACGGATAGCCACTGATAGGGCGATTATGGATACGAGTGTGGCATAAACAAGAATGTCAGTCTTTGTGATACTCGTCCGCGATGGTAAACTTATGCGCATAATTGTACCTCTACAAGACAAAATTCTTTCTGAAGAGAAACATTTAAACCCTATGGTTGAATTAGGAAACTTTAATGTCGGACCTTAATGATAATGCTGGTGATGACACATGAGTGTGATCGGTGAGATCCCAAAGGAATATGATGCAAAAAGTTTTGAGAAGGAGATATTCGAGTTCTGGGAGAAGGAAAGAGTCCCAGAAAAAGCTAGACTGAAGGGTAATGAGAAGTTTTACTTTCTTGATGGTCCACCTTATGTGACAAACCCGATTCATGTTGGGACGGCTTGGAATAAATCCCTAAAGGACGCCTATATAAGGTACTTCAAGATGAGGGGCTACCTTGTGAGGGACCAGCCCGGTTTCGATATGCACGGGCTACCGATTGAGGTTATGGTCGAAAAGAAGCTGGGCATAAAGACAAAAAAAGAGATCGAGGCACTGGGGATAGAGAATTTCGTTAATGCTTGCAAGAATTTCGCGTTGGAAAATCTGAAGGTGGCGACCTCCCAGTTCCAAAATCTGGGCGTCTGGATGGATTGGGAGAGACCTTACAGGACTCTGGACAACAGTTACATCGAGTCAGTCTGGTGGCTCATAAAGAGGGCGAATGAGAGAGGGTTGTTGGAAAAAGGAAATAAAATAGTCCACTGGTGCCCCAGATGCGAGACTGTACTGGCAGGCTATGAAGCTACAGATGAATATAGAGAGATCGAGGACGATTCAATTTATGTGAAGTTCAGGATCGAAGGTAGGGAAAAGGAGTACATCGTGATATGGACAACCACGCCATGGACCCTGCCCGCAAACGTAGCAGTCATGGTAAACCCAGATTTCATGTATGCCAAGGTAAAGGTCGGGGACGAGACATACATAGTAGCAGAGGATAGGATAGCAGCAGTATTCGGGGAAGAGAAGTATGAAGTTGTTGAGAGAGTCCCGGGGAGCAAATTAAGCGGCCTGAGGTATGTCCCCCCGCTCCTCGATGAAGTCCCTAAGCAAAAAGAGCTCTCCCCGGCGCACTTTGTCGTTCTTAGCGACCTGTACGTTTCTCTTGAAGAAGGAACAGGTTGTGTACACACCGCCCCTGGGCATGGTGAAGAGGATCACGAGGTGGGCGAGGTCTATGGGCTGCCAGACTTTTGCCCGGTCGACGAAAGGGGAAGGTTCACTGTGGATGGCGGAAAATATGCCGGCAAGGATGTGAGAGAATCTAACAGGGAGATCATTGAGGACCTAAGGAAGAAGGGATTGTTGCTTAAGATGGAGAGGACGAGGCACAGATACCCACACTGCTGGAGGTGCAAGACTCCACTAATATTGAGGCTTGCGACTCAATGGTTCATAAAGGTCACCGAGATAAAGGAGAGGATGCTTGAGGAGAACGAAAAAGTTGACTGGGTGCCTGAGTGGGCAGGCAAGGCAAGGTTCGGAAACTGGATAAAGAATGCAAAGGACTGGGTCATCTCTAGGCAAAGGTATTGGGGGGTCCCGCTACCGATATGGGTCTGCAGCAAGTGTGGAAGGTATGATGTTATAGGTTCGCTTTCAGAACTCAAGGAGAAAGCTCTTAGTAAAATTGGAGATATTGACCTTCATAGACCTTGGGTGGACTATATAAAGATAAGGTGCACGTGCGGGCATGAGATGGAAAGGGTGAACGATGTTGCAGACGTTTGGATGGATTCAGGTTCTGCATCATTCGCTTCGCTCCATTACCCATCAGAGCCGAAGGAGTGGGAGAAGTGGTGGCCGGTGGACATGATACTAGAAGGTCACGACCAGACGAGGGGCTGGTTCTATACCTTAATGGTTTGCGGGATAATCGCCTTTGACTCCGTACCGTACAAGAGGGTTCTGATGCACGGGTTCACGATAGACCAAGACGGAAGGGCGATGCACAAGTCCCTCGGGAATGTCGTATATCCTGAGGAGGTTATAGAGAAATATGGAAGAGACACGCTGAGATGGTATGAGCTAGGGTGTACTACTTGGGAGGATCTGAAATTCACTTGGAAGAGTGTGGAAGAGACCTCAAGGTTCATGGGAATACTTTGGAGCACTTATTACTTTGCGAGCCTATACATGAGCCTTGACAAGTTTTCTCCCGAGAAGTACAGCATTGATAAGGTCTCTGGTTGGCTCAAGGATGAAGACAGATGGGTTCTTTCGAGGCTGGAGCGCCTCATAAAGAATGTGACGGAGTCGATGAATGGACTACGAGTCTTTGAGGCGGTCAGAGAACTAGAGTACTTTATGAAAGAGGAGTTGAGCAGATGGTACATCAAGCTTATTAGGAAGAGGACTTGGACCGAGACCGAAGACCCTGAAAAGATAGCAGCCTACGCCACGCTCTACGAGGTTTTGTTCAATTATCTCAAGATGATCGCGCCAATAGCTCCCTTCGTCTCAGAGAAAATATACCAAGGGATGTTCAGAAAAAGGACCGAGATGCCAATAAGCGTTCATATGCTCGAGTGGCCATCCTCTGACAGGGGATGGCGCGACGCCGAACTCGAAGGCGATATGGAGATAGTGAAGGAGATCATAGAGGCTTCTTATAGCGCAAGGCAAGCAGCCAGAATAAAGACGAGGCAACCTTTGATGAAGCTGAGGGTTGTCTCCAAAGAAGGATCCGTAATAAGGGCGATCTCGAGATTAAAGAAGATAGTTCTTGACCAAGCAAATGTAAAAGAAGTCGAGGTCATATCGCCAGAGGAAGAGGAAAAAATGAAGGAGATCAAGCTAGTAGCCAACCCCTCAGTCATAGGACCAATTTTTAGAGGGAAGACAAAGATTGTGGCTGAGAGGATAGAGGCAATGGATGGCAAGGAGGTTTTGAGAAGTCTGAAGGAGGGCAAAACAGTGATTTTCGAGGTCGATGGCGAAAAGTTTGAGCTTAAGAAGGAATATGTGACGGTTCAAGAGAGTGTGCCTGAGAATTACAAAGGAGCGAGTTGCAGGTTTGGCATGGTCTACATTGACACGACGAAAGACAAGGATTTGATAGCTGAAGGACTGATGAGAGACATTATCAGAAGGATCCAGGAGATGAGGAAGAGGGCTGCCTTGAAGGTGGATGCTTTCATCAAAGTTTGGATAGGCGTACCATCCGAAGAAGTTAAAGAGATGGTAAAGGCTAAAGTGAAGGAGATCTCCACAGAGGTCAGGGCAAAGGAGATGTATGTGGACCTAGGAAAAATAGAGAAGGGAACCTTCAGAGACGAGTGGCAGATAGACGGGGAGGAGTTCTTCATAGGTATAGAAGAGGAGTAGCATCTACAGCGATCACTTTGAATGGTAGAGAAAGGAAGGAGCAGAATATAAATGGAAAAGAGGGATGGCAGCTTGAGGAAAGTAGGATTTATTGTGAACCCAATAGCAGGCATGGGAGGGGCGGTGGGGCTTAAGGGTACCGATGGAGAGGAGATCTTGGAGAAGGCAATTAAACTGGGCGCAGAGAGGATTTCGCTGAGGCGAGCGGAAGAGTTTTTGAGGGCACTAGGGGCAGTTTCACAGGTGATAGAGTTCTGGACCTGTCCGGAGAGCATGGGAGAGGAGGCGTTTGTAAGGGCAGGGATCCGGTGCACAGTGATCCCAGGAAGAAGAGGTAAGACTGGGGCAGAGGACACGAAGCAGGCTGCGAGATATATGCTTGAGCAAAACCTAGACATAATAGTCTTCTGTGGAGGAGATGGGACCGCAAGAGACGTCCTAGATTCGGTTGATATGAAGATCCCTGTACTGGGGGTCCCTTCTGGTGTTAAGATGCAGAGTGGGGTGTTTGCGGTCACGCCTAGGGCAGCTGCCGAGCTGCTAATAAAATACCTCTGGGGCGAGGTGCCACTGAAAGAGGCAGAGGTAGCCGATGTGGATGAAGAGGCTTTTAGGGAAGGGAGACTTTCTGCGAGACTTTACGGATATCTGCTAACTCCCTATGAGCCAGAGCATCTACAGGGAATGAAGGCCCCAACACCAATTAGAGACGATGTGGAGGAAAACATGAAGGCCCTTGCGAGATGGGTTGTAGACAACATGGAAGATGGGCTCATATACATACTTGGGCCGGGATCCACGGTCAAGACAATCATGGAGATCCTAGGACTCGAGGGAACGCTCCTAGGGGTTGACCTCGTTGCAGACAAGAAATTGATAGGGAGAGATGTTGGCGAGAGAGAGATACTTGAAGCGATAAAGGGAAGGGAGGCGCGTGTTATTGTCTCTCCAATAGGCAGACAGGGGTTCATATTTGGAAGGGGGAATCAGCAGATAAGTGGAAGGGTGCTTAGGGCGGTCGGAAAAGAAAATGTGCTAGTAATCTCCACAAGGGAGAAGCTTGAGGGGATAGAGGCTCTAAGGATCGATACTGGAGATCCTGAAGTCGACAGGCTATTTCAGGGCGGTTTGAAAGTCCTAGTGGACTATGGGGTCTTCAGGATGATGATGGTGAAGTAGCAAGGTCTGATACTGAAACTTGAGCGCAAGTCCTAAAGTTCTCGGATATAGTTTGCGTATTCTTCGGGAGTCATCAGAGATTCCGTTCCGCCTTCAATATTTACCTTGACCAACCAACCTTCGCCGTAGGGATCTTTGTTTATAAGCTCTGGTTTATCTAGCAATGCAGAGTTGACCTCAACAACGGTGCAGTCAACAGGAGTGTATACCTCCGCAACAGCCTTTATGGACTCTAATGTGCATAGGATGTCTCCTTTTTTGAATTTTGAGCCGACCTTTGGGAGCTCGGCATATACCAGATCGTGAAGGTTCCGTTGCGCATAATCGCTGATCCCAATTCTAGCAGGGGATTCTTTTACTGCGATCCATTCATGGGTCTTGGAGTACATAAAATCGGTGCTTATGACGTTCTCGCCGACCTTAATATAGGAAGACATAACAAATACCGCCCTAATCCCTGTACAAAATTGTACAGGCAATTTCTTCTGACCTTATCGGTCATTGCAACGTCAACATGCTCACAAATTCATGAATTTGATTCATATTTAAGCTTTTGCTCATCCATCTCAGTATTTCATTTTTGGATTTTGTGAACGCCCATTTTGATAAAAAGTTTGGGACTTTTGTTAAATCATTCGCTACCTCATGGTCACTTCTGAAAGATTTTGAATATCCCACGCTGTAACCTCTCGTTTACGGATATGTTGAGTTTTGTTGGGTCAAAAGAAAGGAATGCAGAACATTTTGGACACTTGGAGTCGTATTTGTCTAAAATTTCGCGTGGAGAGATCAACTCGCTGTCCTCATAGAGAACAGCTTTGCATTGATGACATATAATTCTAATAGCCAACAGCTCACCCCATTTGAGAATATGATTTTAGGCCAAGACTTAGATCCTAATAGTAACTCATTCAAGATCGATAGATTTAGGTTTTTTGGCGGCATTATCAGTGAAGCGCCATCCGAGGTAGAGACCGGGGAGCCTCTACCCGCTCGCAGATGTTTGCTATATCCTTAAGGATTGCAGTGTTTATGGTAGAGGGCAGCGCGTCATGGGTTTCTCTTCATCTTCTCGTCTAAGCATGATCTAGCCATATATGTTGTGCTTGAACAAGTCAGAACCACAAGAGCCCATTGTAGAGGGCATTAAGCCTTCCAGTCCATCCTAAGGCTGAAAACGGGGTTTTCGGGGGCTCCATTTTAATAATAATTACTACTCTGATTCTGTTCGATCAGTATGGTTAAATTGAAGACTTGTTATTTTGGATAACAAATCTTTTGGCAATGAGACTTGCCCCACTATGCTCAGTCCTTTCTTCATGAGGGATTCTCGCCAGATATCATGGGCATAGACGAGGAAAGACTCCGCTTCTCTCAGGCGATCCTTTCCCCACTGGCTGATCGATAAAATCAGTAACTCTATTATTGAGGAGGATTGTTTTGTATCGGAAACTAGGCAGAGCACAGTCCCCCTGGATAGGATGTTCTCCCGAGAGACTGTTGCATCAAATTTAAGGCGTATCCTCCGTCCGAACCCTCCTACTAGAAACATAAGAGTCCCTATCAGGATCGCTGTTGAATATGGGAGAGGAGAAACGGGGATGTTAAGGAAGCATTCCAAGGAATAGAGGATGCCCGATGTCCCTGCTATAAGCAGACCTGCGAGACCAACATAGGCTCTAGAGAGCTCCGGGTCAGTCCAAATGCGCTCGATAAAAGTTACATCGTAAAAGAGGGAAATGGTCAGTAGGAGAATTTTTGCTTTGAGTGTCTGTAAGTATGGCACATGAATTAATATTTTAGGACATTTAATAAATTTTGAGTCCTGAAATGTCATATCAACTAATCATATGTGAGAAACCGAGCGCTGCGATGAGAATAGCATATGCTCTCGGAGGCACACATGTGAGGAGGGAGCGGTACAAGGGGCTCCCTGTATTCTGGTTAGAGATTGAAGGGAAGAGAGTTGCAGTAGTTCCAGCGCTAGGGCACCTTTATGGAGTTGAGCAGAATTCCACTGGCTGGAGCTTCCCGATATTTGATTTAAGGTGGGCGCCCCTCAAGGATCGCAGGAAGAGGATGTGGATAGAGGCAATCGCAGAAATAGCGAAAGGGGCAGATTCGTACGTCTGTGCCTGCGACTTTGATGTCGAGGGCAGCCTCATTGGTTATACAATTTTGAGGTATGCTTGTGGAGGGGTGGACATAAAAGCGAAGAGGATGAGGTTTTCAACCCTCACCAAGGAAGAGCTGAGGTCTGCTTACAAGAATGCCCTAGGGCGCCTAGATTATGAAAGGGTTTATGCTGGAAAAGTCCGGCACGAGGTTGATTGGATCTTTGGTGTCAATACATCTAGGGCGTTGATGGATGCGATGGGGAGGGCTGGCGGTGGTTTTGAGGTACTCAGCGCAGGGAGGGTGCAGAGCCCCACTTTATATGCCCTTTGCAGAAGGGAGGTTGAGATTAATTTACATGTGCCAGATCCATTCTGGTCCCTCAACAGTGAAGTTGTGATAAAAGGTGCCAAGTATCCGGCAGAGTACAAAGTGAAGGAGTTCTTTTCTAGAAAGGAAGCAGAGGATGTCGCAGAGCGGTGTCAAGGAAAGAGAGGCTATGTGAAGGATGTATTGGTAAAGAGGAAGAGAATCCCCCCGCCCCCGCCCTTCAATTTGGGTGATCTGCAAAGGGAAGCTTACAGAGTGTTTGGGTATTCTCCCTCAAAAACTCAGAGGATAGCAGAGAGGCTTTACCTGAGCGCGGCAGTATCTTACCCAAGGACATCGAGTCAGAAGCTACCCCATTCTTTGGGGCTGGGCAGAATAATTGAGAAGTTGGGGAGAACAGAAAGATACAGAGAAGCGGCTAGAAGGATCTTGGAAAAAGGTATTGTAAAACCGAGAGAGGGAAGGTCGACTGACCCAGCACACCCAGCCATACATCCCACAGGGACCTTGCCTAAAAGGATGAGCGGGGAGGAAGGAAGGATTTTCGATCTGATAGTTAGAAGGTTCTTCGCAACTTTTGGAGAGGATGCGATTTTAGAGGAGAGGGAGGCTGTGGTGGAGGTTAATGAGAGAGACTCATTTAAGGTAAGGGCGAGGGATCTTGTAGAATCGGGGTGGACGGAGTACTACAGACCTTATGTGGCTTGGAGGAAAACCGAAGGTCAGAGGTTCGAGGTAAACGATGAGGCTATTTTTGTGAGGGTTGATGTTGAAGACAAGTTTACGGCGCCCCCTGAGAGGTATACCGCAAGCAAGCTCATAGCATATATGGAGAGGCAGGGGCTGGGGACAAAATCTACGAGGGCAGAGATCATAGACAACCTTTACAGGAGAGGCTATATCGAAGGGAGGGAGATCAAAGTGACCGACTTGGGCTTCGCAGTTGTAGGCATCTTAAAGAGGTTTTTCCCGGAGCTTGTTTCTGTGAAGATGACCAGTGCCCTAGAGGGTGATATGGTGGAGATAGAGAGTGGAAGAAGAGACCAAGTGGAGGTGGTTTTGAAGGTCGTGGACACCATGAAGCCCGTCTTTGAGAGGATAATAGAGAAGTATGAGGAGATTGGAGAAGAACTCTTTGGAGTAATGAACCAGTTGAGGAGGAACGAGTTGGGACCTTGTCCCAAGTGCAGAAGTGGTCATATGCGGATCGTCCGCTCGAAGAAAAGCGGTAAGAGATTCATAGGGTGTGACAATTACCCGAACTTCTGTAATTTTTCTTTTCCAATACCGCAAAGAGGCAAGATCTCTAGGAGTAATGCTGATTGCAACTTTTGTGGGTTTCCAATTATAGAGGTCAAGGATGGTTGGAAAATTTGGAGGTTTTGTGTAAATGCAGGATGCCCATCAAACAAAAGATAGATGTAGGATCTGTAGTGTGCCTTCAGAAAGAGAGTTGTGTGATTTTCATGCGGAGGCTGTCAGAAGGATCAAGGAGCACTTTGAGGTCTGGAAGCAAAGAAAGGGCATATGTTGGAAGGATTATTTGAGAGAGATCACGAGGAACGAAAGGACAGGGGTTTGGGTAAAGGAGGCGGCCGAGTACCTCATCAGAGAGAGTCGATGAGAGACCTCAGGAGGGCGCTCTTCTCCAAGAGCCTGGCTGAAAGCGCATCTACGTAACTTTTAGTCCTCTTAAGCAGCTCTCTCCTCGCAGAGATCATGCGTTCTATCTCTTTTGAGGCGGGACCACCGATGGTGGACCTTATGTTGATATTGAATGTGGGATCTGTAGCGCTCTGAACGAGTTGGATCTCAAGTTTTTTGCCCGTTTTTTTAGATATGAGCTCAGCAACCTTCTCAGGTGGCGCTTCTGAAAGCGAAGAGGGGTAGAGCTCTTTGATTATCTCGCCCACAACGCGGTGTGCTGTTCTGAAGGGTAAGCCCAGATGCCTGACGAGCATATCGGCGAGCTCGGTTGCAACCGATGATCCCTTTACCGCTGAAGACCTCATACGCTCCTCGTTAAATTGCATCTTTGTAATCAGGTCGGTGAGGATCTTCAAAGATTTCTTGGAGACTTCGCAGGCGTTCCAGAGGTGTGGAGTCAACTCCTGCATGTCCAAGTTGTAGGCGAGGGGGAGCGACTTCATAATAGTTACCATAGAGACCAGATCGCCTAGAGCGTCCCCGCATTTTGCCCTTAGGACCTCGGCGGTAACCGGGTTTTTCTTCTGCGGCATAATGCTGCTGGTAGAGGAGTGCTCGTCTGGCAGGTTGACGTAGCCAAACTCATTTGATGCCCATATTATAATCTCCTCTGCAATTCTGCTAACATCCACCATCATTATTGTCAAAGCGGAGACGGTCTCTAGGGAGAAGTCCCTTGTTGAAACAGCATCGAGGGTATTCTCTATTAATCCCTCAAACCCTAGATATTCGGCAAGTTTCAGACGATCTATAGGATAGCCGGTTCCAGCAAGGGCTGCAGCACCCATGGGAGATAGATTCACACGCTTGTAACAGGATAATAGACGTTCCAAGTGTCTGTCAAACATGTCAAAATATGCAAGCAAGTAGTGTGACAGAGAGGTCGGTTGTGCATGCTGGAGGTGGGTGTAGCCAGGCATTACGGCGTTCGTATAGTCCTCGCTTTTTCTAAGTAGGGCCTGCTGAAGTTCTATCAGGCTCGTGCAAATATCTATTATAAATTTCCTGAGACGCATCCGGAGGGCGGTGGCTACCTGGTCATTCCTGCTCTTCCCGGTGTGTATCTTCCCGCCTAGTTCCTCTCCTAACTTTCTTATGAGCTCGCTCTCGATCACCATGTGGATGTCTTCCATGTCTGGAGGGATCTCCGAGATCTTGATCTCTTTTAGTACTTTCGCTAGGAGCCTCCCGTCCTCCCGACTGATTATTCCAGCTTGGACTAGGCAGAGGGTGTGTGCTAAATTTATCTCCACGACTTCATCTGCTATGTAAATATCGTGTTTAGAAGAGGAGGTGAAGTCTGCAACCTCTGGTGTTAAGTCGCCTGAAAGGCGTCCGCCTCTTGTTATCTTCAAGGACTCTCACTTTTTCTGGACATCACTTTTCTGGACACGACGGTCTGAAGCCCCCAGAGCGGCACGAAGCCCCTTGAGAGGGACTGATCGAAGGTCGAAGATGAGTCATAAGTTGCAGTCTTGAAGTCATAAACTGAGTAGGGGGACTCCCTTCCAATCACCATTGCAGAGCCTTTATAGAGGCGCAGTCTAACCCGACCCTCGACGCGCTCGTTCGTCTTGTTGATAAACGCCTCCAGATCTTCCCTCAGGGGATCCTCCCAAAGACCTGCGTATACCAAGAAGGTCCACTTTTCGTCCACGAGTCTCTTGAAGGAGAGTTCTCTTCTGTTCAGAACCAGTTTCTCCAAGTCCTTGTGGGCCTCTATTATGGTCACAGCCGCAGGACATTCATAGGTCTCTCTCGATTTAATGCCCACAATCCTGTCCTCCATGTGGTCTATCCTTCCGACCCCATTCAAACCGGCAACCTTATTAACATGTTGTATCAAGGATACAGGATCCATTGACTTCCCGTCTATTTTGACAGGGACTCCGCCCTCAAAGCTTATTTCAATGAAAGTCGGCTCGTTTGGGGATCTCTCTGGTGCAGTAGTCCACTCCCATACATCATCTTCCGGAGGGTTCCAAGGATTCTCTAATGGTCCACTCTCTATTGATCTTCCCCACAGGTTCTGGTCTATACTGTACTTCTTCGCAGCTTTAGAGACAGGGATCCCGTGCTTGTTGGCATATTCAATCTCCTGATCCCTACTCATGCCCCAGTCCCTAGTAGGAGCCAGGACGGTCAGGGTCGGATCCAGGGCCTTTGCAGAGATCTCGATCCTGAGCTGATCGTTACCCTTACCTGTGCAACCATGCGCGACGGCGTCCGCGCCCTCGCGGTGTGCAATCTCAACCAGTTTTTTTGCGATCAGCGGTCTGCCCAAGGCTGTTGAGACAGGGTATTTCTCTTCGTACATAGCATTGGCTTTTATGGCTGGAAAGATATAGTCCCTTGCAAATTCCTCTTTCGCATCAATTGTGTAGTGTTTGACCGCACCTACTCTGTAGGCTTTTTCTTCTATGCTCTTAAAATCCTCTTGTTGACCCAGATCAACGGTTAGTGTGACAATTTCAGCATTGTACTTTTCGTGCAGCCATTTTATGGCGACAGAGGTGTCAAGACCCCCGGAATAGGCAAGAACAATTTTACTTACCAAAACCTTGCCCCTCTAAAATTTTTTATTTTTTCAGGTGAAAGGAATAATAGGCTCATCTAATAAACTTTTTCTTTAAGGCTTTCTAAATTTTTATATTTGTAAGTTAATGGATATTTATTTAATAGTCCATTATAGGATTCTTGATTGAGTACGCAGCCAGGGTCGGGGGAGGAGTAGTCACCAAAGTATCCATACGCCCTAGCTCTACACCCCCCACAAACATACCTGTATTCGCAAACTCCGCAGTGCTCTTTGAGTGTGTCACGCCTCCTTAGATCTGTAAACTCTCTAAGATCGGTCCAAAGCGCCTCCAGGTCGTCCTTGAATATGTTCCCAACCACCATCGGGAAGAATACGCAAGGGGTTATGTCTCCATTGGGATTCATGGCGATGTAAAAGCGCCCAGCGCCGCACCCACCAATGAAGTCTGAGAGGTATCTGAGCTTATCCGGGAGGTCGCTATTCAGGAAGTGGCTGGGTATCTTTGTACAGCCAGCCCCCTCTATCTGGAGTGCGACCCTAGCAAACTGGGGCGCGGTGGATAGAAGGCTCACCTTGCTCTTCTTTAGACGTTCCCAGAGGAGTTGAAGTAGTTCCTCTCTCTCTTGAGGCGAGAGATCATTCTCTATTATGAAACGCCCCCTCCCAGTAGGTATGAAGTTGTACATCATAAACCATTTTACGCCCAGCGACTCGCATAGGTCTATTATTTTGGGGACTTCTCGGAGGTTGTGGTGTGTCACAGTTGTTGCTACATTTACGAAGAAGCCTTCAGCTACTGCGTTCCTTATACCCTGAACGGTCCTATCAAACATGCCAGGGACGCCACGGAACGTATCGTGGGTCTCAGGGGTTGCACCATCGAGGCTTATCTGGAGGTACTCCACACCGGCCGACCTGAGATCTCTGCACCGCTCCTTGCTGAGCAAGACCCCATTTGTGGCTATGGCAGTGTACATGCCATATCCATTAGAGTGTTTCACAAGATCAAGGATATCCCGGCGCACAAGAGGCTCACCGCCTGAGAAAGCAAGTATTACGACGCCCCACTCTGCCAACTTGTCTATGCAGCGCTTTGCCTCCTCGGTCCCCATCTCATTGTAGTTAGAGGTGCCAGCCTCCGCATAGCAATGTTTGCACCTTAGGTTGCATTTGTATGTGATATTCCAGACAACCTGAAATGGAGCTCCAGGGACGAAGGGTTTTGTGACGCCGAAGAGGGCTAAACCCTTTATAACGCTCATTAGCCCCCTCCGCCAGTAGGGGTCTTTAAACTTCGCCTTCATCGCCTCTTCTGTAGCTCCGAAGGCATTACCGCCGACCTTTAAAAGAGCTGAGATCGACTTCTCTGCCAACTTGCACTTTAGGCAGGCATCATCCCTCATACCCAAGTAGAGCTCTAGTGCAGCTTCAAGCCTTGATTTTTTATCTCTATTGCAATATGAAGAAAGACCCTTGAGTAGTGCACGTGTTCCAGGAGCCTCAACAAAGTGCCTTAGGAGCTGGATCGTCGAAACAGTCTCCAAGGCCAAGACCCCCTAAAAATTTTTTGAGCAAGTATATAAAACAATTACCGAGATTTAAGCTTTCTTTAAAGACGATGGTGCGAATTTTTTAAGACCCAAAACAACTGCCGCTGAGAGGGCAGCATTGGCAACTACAGATGCAGTTATTGCCGGGATCATTGCTACCCACACCAACCCAATGTTTGAAATGAGGAGGGGGACCCAGTCTGGGGAGGTGTATGATGCGGATGAGGTGATCCTTGAAAATATGGTATATGCTCCAAGGAGTGTTGGAGAGAGTGTTGCGACCGAGCCCAAGACCAAAGCGATCATACCAGATGTGAAGATGTAACGAGAGATCTGACCCAAGATGACCGCGTAAAAGGGGCCTATTCTCTTAGAGAGGGCATTGGTGAAGAGCGCCATTAGACCATCGCCCACCCCTGCAGGGATCTCTAGGATCGCTTGACCAGTCCAAAGCGAGACCCCAAGACCTTTTATTATCCCTACTAGAAAACCAGCATAACCTCCAGAGAGGACGGCGGAGAGTGAGACCGGAGTGGAACCCAGATTAGGGTTTCCAAGCGGGAATGAGACCTTTATTGAGCTCATGATGATTGATAGGGCGCCCAACACTGCTATGTGTGAGAGGAGCGATGCGCGTCTCTGGTTCAAACTCATAGGTGTTCGCCCTCACTTAGAATCTTTAGCCTGTCTCTTATGTATAGGATAACCTCAGACAGGTTCTTCCTATTGTCAAATCTGGTCAGCAATGAAGCCAGCTCCTCTCTCGAGAGGTCCTTTAACTCCTTATAGGCTTCAATCATGTTTGGCACAGCACGAACTATGTCATCCACTATAGTTATATCTGCACTCTGAGCTGTTCTAGATAGTGGGTTCAAGTCGATTGTTATGACGAACTTTCCCAACCTCTTCAAGGCCATTGTCCTGTCACCGTCCTCCAAGGGCACCAGCACCACATCGGCTGAGTAGATGCCGCGTGGATCGACGCGCCGCCTTTCGCTGAATAGTTCGGGAATTGTGGCACTAGCATCTCTTCCGACTCCCAATACCTCCTTAGCGCCCGCCTTCAGGAGCACCGACTTTATGGCTTCTTCTCTCCTCCTCGTCCTGAAGAAGAGGTTAACCTCAAGAGGGGCGTTCAGGACTTTTGATAGCCGGACTATTTCCCTAGGAACCAAAGCGGCAACATTTCCGTTCACAGATATAACTGGATGAGCCGCTAAAATCAAAGAGGCTACTGCCGCCTTTGTGGCAAATATCGCAGGAGGTATGGAAGTCTCTCCAATAAGGTAGTCAAAAGCTTCTCCCCTACCATGGGCAATAAGCCCAGCCTTCGCAAGTATCCCTTTTTCTTCTGCTCTGATTACGGCCTCCCTCTTTTTCAGAGAGTGCGCTCTTACATGATTTCTTGGTATCTTAAGGTGAATCCCCATCAGCGGGCACCCCCAGAAGAGATTTTAGTAACTATTATCGGCAGACCGGTCGACGGCTCGTATATTAACATCGGGAGGGTTCTTTCAGAGCTTTTTTGAGAGATTCTTTCGAGAATGTCGCCCACCTCGTCCTTATGGATCAAACCATACACGAGACCCTTCTTGAGTGAAACGAGCTTGATTCCGATTGACTCGTATTTTTTCAAAACTTTCATTATTTCTATATCCATGGACCAGAGACTCTCCCAGAACTTCCTCGAGAGGGTCATGAAGTTGTCAAGTGTTGGTGAGATCATAAAAGACGAGATCGCAAGTTCGCCTTTCTCATTTATCTTGGCAAAATAATTTGAGATCATTTTATTTGTTGAGATCGGTCTGACTGGGGTTGTGATTATAAAATAATCTTCAGGATTCTGCAATCTTTGAACCCTCCCAACAGTGGGTGCTCCTGGCAAAAGCCTCATTTCAAACCCACCGACCAACTGTGCAGAGACGTCCCCTAGCCCAGTGAGGTTCTCGACCTCTGCCAAGTGGGCGACCTCCCCTACCTTGGCTCTTGGTAGGGGCGATCCCAGCGCTTTATTCACTGCTAGTGCAAGGCTGAGGGCAGAGGCCCCGCTTATCCCATAACCATAATTTGAAGGGAGTATGGATCTTTGCTCCACTAAGAGTGATAGTTTTGCGTTTGGACCAAAGAACCTTCGAATGACGGATTCGGAGACTTTAGAATCGGTAAGAGGCGTACCGTTCCAGAGTATGATAATTTCAGGCTTATCGCTCTTCTTGATGATCACCCGCGTGGTTACACCCGCCTCTAAACATATGCCAGCACCTTTGGAACCAGTGTATATAGGGTCCTCAGAGATGTGGACAGTGAAAAACCCAGTTATATGACCGGGAGCGTATGCCTCTCCGTATTGGGGGCTTGATGTTATTTCAGCTTGCGTGTGAACTTGTGCCTGCATTTGGTCCTCTCCTCTCTAGGTATAAGTCTATCACTTTCCTTGCGATCTCCCGCTTCGAAGAAAGCGGAATATGATCGACTAGCCCGTTTCTATCGATGATGTAGACTTCGTCAGTATCCGCCTTAAACCCAGTAAATGGGCTGGACAGATCGTTTGCGACGATGAGGTTCATGTCAGATTCTAACAACCTACTCATGGCCCTTGAGATGAGTTCCTCACGAGCAAGGTTGTACTCTGCCTTAAAGCCAATTATGAATAGTTCCTTGGACTTTTTCCTCGCAGCATCGACTATCTTTGGCAGGGGTCTGAGTGTTAGCTTAAGTTCGGATGTACTGGAGACTTTCCCATCAAATTTTTCCACTATTGTGAAGTCGAGCGGGGCGGCTGCCATTATGAAGAGGTCATATTTTTCCTTGGAAAGAGCACCATCGACAGCTTCTAGCATCTCCTCTGTGGTCTCAACGGGGACTATATTGACGCCCCTAGGGGGTGCAAGATTGGTAGGGCCAGATATGAGGGTAACCCTGGCTCCCCTAGCAGAAGCTTCGTATGCAAAGGCGTAACCCATCTTCCCAGAGCTGGAGTTTGTGAGGAAACGAATAGAGTCCATGTAAGACCTTGTTGGGCCTGCCGTCACGAGAACAGAAATTCCAGCCATATCCTTTCTGGAGAAGGCAGAGAGAACTTCTTCAACAATCGTAGATATTTCAGGAAATTTCGCCTTATCTTCGACTATCTCAGGAGGTATTATCTTTATCCCTAACGAGGATAACTTCTTAAGGTTCTCGGATACAAGTGGGTGACGATACATGCTCCCGTGCATTACAGGTATAATCATCACGGGGATTCCAGAGCCGATCGCAGTGGTTGCCAAAGACGTGACCGCGGTGTCGTCTATTCCGGCTGCTATCTTGCCGATGGTGTTCGCAGTGGCAGGGGCTATCAGGACAAGGTCTACGCCTCCCTTACCCCCCAATTGCACATGCTCAATTTTGCCAGTGAGTTCGGTGATTACATGGTTTCCTGTCGCCCACTCCAACAGGCTGGGAGAGATCAATTTTTGAGACGAGGGCGACATTATGGCGAAGACTTCCGCCCCGTTTCGCATCAACTCTCTGGCGAGGTCGGGTGCCTTTATGGCAGCGACGCTTCCACATACACATAGAGCAATCTTTTTCCCTTCTAGTAACCTACTCTTTGTAAACATAATGTCTTTTGACGGATGAGCCATATCGATCCGATTTTTAAGAATGAATCGAGGCTTATGTAATTTATGTTAGTAAAAATCATAAAATGTGTTTTTCAGATTTTGTATGTATATTACATATAGATAAGAACCGTTAAGATAATAAAGGAACGGAATGAGAGATGATAAAGCACAGCTAGGTGAACGTCGTGTTCGAAAGGCTATTCAACAAGAAAGTTTTGGCAATATTGGGAGTATTTTTCACGATATTCCTCACGAGTGGTGGGATTTATCTCATAATAATGCAACCAGGCGGGGCAGTCCAGACGGGCACGGGCACCAGTTTTATGGCAAGATCTAGCACTAGTCAGACCTCCACGGAATTCTTTGCGTCTTTTTTCCTTACCCTTATCGGGGTTGCAGGTTTTATTTTCTTAGAGGAGGCTTTGAGGAAGACTTTTGATTTAAGTGGTGCCAGGATGAAGTATTTAGTGGCAATTGTCCTAGTGCTGATATCTTTGGGGCTCATGGAATACTTGTTTTGGGCAAAGTTTCACTGAGGAGGAGCCCAAGTATAGATTGGGTTGTTAAGTGGAAACTGCAGGAAAATCACCAGGGGTGGGACTTAAGCTTCAATAAGTAAGCAACAAAGTTTGCGATCAGATGAATCGGTGGAGTGACAAGAACGAGAAAAAGAAATTGTTCAAGTGTCACGGGGTATATAATAGATACGAAGGCTAATGCACCAAGTATGAAGTCCAGCTGATCGAGTATGGGTGCGGGGTGACCCCTGGGCATCCCGAGTCTCCTCTTGATAAATGCACCAATTAGATCCCCGACCAAAGCCCCCAAGGATAGAAGAAAGGCGTGGATGGGATAGCCAAATGCAGCTCCTAAGAGGGTCCCAAAGAAGAGACCTGATATGAAGCCCTCTATTGTTTTACCATCTCCGAATATCCTCCTACCATCGACGAACATCTTGCCTTGATCTATAGGCTTTTTTCCCTTCAAGATTACTGGAACCGAGTTCGCGACATAGGCAGGAGATATTAATATGAAGGACGAGAGGGCTATGGTAAATAGATCGACCATTTTCATGCCCCACTTATTCCGGTGAGTCCTCCTGAGCCTAGCCTTAGAATATGCTCCTTTACTGGCGAAGGTTTTATGACAACTGCTCGCCTAATGTCGCCCTGTAGTCTGTCAAGACGCGCGATCTTATCGCACCAATATGTGAGGATCTGAGACGCGACCGGCTGGAGCTCTTTGTCGTCTGGCGGGCTAGTCACATCACTTGTTAACACTGTAGCGAGCAGTCGCCTAATTGATAGATCCTTTATTATGGCAAGTTCGCGATTCAGCATTTTATTTAAAATTATATTATTTTCTTTTTCTTTAAGTGCTACGCGGTAACATGATGTTATCGAGTCGAAAGCGACCAAGGCAACATCGTGGGGGAGAATCAGTTCAAGATTCTCTATTATGGAGTCTTGTTCTTGAAACTCCTTGACTGTCGAGACCAAGATGCGGTCGCTGATTTCAGCCCAACTCGATGAGACCATGTTTTTAAGTCTGCGGAGGGAGGCGTAACCTTCTGTTGAAAAGAGTATCGATTTAAGACCCTTGAAGGCAGCATTTAGCAGTGTTTGGAACACAAAGGTAGTCTTGCCACTCCCTCGTTCGCCATATATCAAAAGGATCTCTCCGGGTACTAAACCACCCCCCAGTAAAAGGTCCAGCTCATGACACCCCGTGCTTAATATTTTAATCTCGCTTGAGTGCAAATTAAAACCCCGGAGAGAGCGTCTTGAGATCTTTAGGTATCTTGGTGGAGGATATAAAGGCTTCTTACGACATAGTGAAAGAAATGAAGAGGATGAGGGTACCTTTTGTGTTATTGGATCCCAATGAGCCCATCCCTGAGTTTGTGGGTGCTGTGATATCATTTCATGCGAGTGGGGATAAAGGCACTAAGCAGGTGATATACAATGGCAACGCTAGGAGGACTGTGTTGAGGGCGCTTTGTGTTTCAAATCCATTGAAAGTCTCAAGAAATGAGTTATTTGATTTTGTTGTTATAGGGATAGATCCCGGAAGGAGGACTGGCATAGCCATCTTGGCAGACGGGGAACTTATCGAGGCATACACCGTGTCAGAGGATGAATTGGAAAGGGAGATCGCAAAGATCTTGGAGGATTACCCTACACATTCAATTGTCTTTAGGATTGGAAAAGGGATCGTTCCAGAAAAAGTGATTCTACAAATAAAAAAGGATGATAGGGCAAAAGTCGAGTTTGTCCATGAGGCCAAGATGGTATTACCAACGAAGTACAAAATAAAAGGGTTGCCAAAGGACGCAAGATCTGCCTTGATAATCGCATTGAGTGGGGCAGTCGGTCGTTCCTCATGAATTTTTAAAGTGTGCTGTACAATAACAGATTTTGCTATTTATAGGGTACCGGGAGTCCCCGATCGGTACCACCACCCTTACCAAAAATTTGGGACATGTGATTTCCAATTAAGATAAGAATTCGGAATAAATAACATTATTAATTATTTTTTTGACTTGGAGTAGTTTGAATAGAATTCCAGAACTATTTTTTCAAGCACTCCTTCAGAATCCTCTACTGTTATGAGTTTAGAGGAGATCCAACAAGGTAGAAATCTTTTAAGGTATTTTGTCGAAAAGCGGTAGTCCAAAAATACGATGACGCCGCGGTCATCAAGATTTCTGAAAGGCCTTCCAGCGGCCTGAGAGGCTCTTCTCATAGCGGGGATAATGTAACCATACTCCATTCCCTTATTTGGAAAAAGGGACTCGTAGTACTTTATCTGTGCATTCACTCTAGCGCTGGGCTTTGGATAGGGGACGCCTACGATTATAACGGAATTCATCTCGTCGCCAGGGTAGTCCTCACCCTCGCTGAACCTTCCACCCAATACGCCAAGAAGAACCGCGCCCCCATGTTTGGACATATCTTTGAACTCTTCAACCAGACGATCTTGTTCTAAAGACCTAGATTTTTGCTTCTCCACAAATAGCGGCTTGGTAATTGACTTTTGCAGATCGGCCTCCAAAAGACCTTCCATGACTTCGTAGGAAGAGCAGAATATGCCAGTGTTGCCAGGCGTCGACCGGACTACCTCGGAGATCTTCGATACCATCCTTTTGTAGATCTCTGGTGAGCGCTTTTCATAGAGGGTTGAGACGCCCTTACAAGAGAGAACTAAAACTTGCTCCTCAGTAAAGGGGGAAGGAAGAGCCGTTTTAATGGTATCCTCAGGTAGTCCCATAACGGCACGGTAAGATTCCATATCCTCAAGCGTCCCAGACATAGACACTGTGGCAGCCACCGAATCGAGAACTTCTGAGGTGGAAGTTCTTGGATCGAGAGCGATAATGTCCAATCTTAGGGGAAGATCCTCTTCTTTTGTCAGTAAGTGGATAAAATCACTCCTTCCAGACGTCTCGACTCCTTTGAGAAAGAACTCGCCCAGCCGGTGTATGTAAGAACGCGGTACTTTGCCCTTTGATAATTGAAGGGATTTTATTGACTCCCCGAAGGCATGGATTTCTTCTAAAAAATAAAGCAGATCCTCGTCAATACGTGCCATGCGCAGCGCGTCTCTGACAACAGACTTTAAATCAACAATATGCTCACCTTCTGCCATTTCACTTAACAGCTCTAGCAACGAGTCTGAGAACCTCTTGACGGTTGGCTTACCATATTTTTCTGCTTCCTCAATCGAGGAGTTTATTGTCGATAGTGTAAGGTGGTCGCTCTCAAACTCACTAACTATCTCAGGGAGGTTGTGTGCCTCGTCCAAGATCAGTACATGTTGAGAGAGCGGCCTGCCGAGTTTTTTGATAAAGTTTTCCCGTATGGAACTACTAAATAAATAAGCATAATTCAGCGCGATCACATCTACATGAGGCAACAAAAGCTTAGCCATCTCGTATGGACAAATTTCGAGTCTCTTAGACTCAGAGATTAGCGTGGAAGCGCCTGTTGGTTTGTGTAGAAAGTCGTCCATCAGAGCCCTGATCATGCCGGCGTCCTCCAGATTCTCATAATAGGCACACTTGCCACTCTTTGTTAAATCTGAGCAAAGCTCCATTACAGTCCTAGGATCGTTTGAGAATCTCAACACTCCTTCGTTGATGCACATTTCCGACCGTCCGCGGATGGATAACCCTGTGACTTGCTCCTTTCTGTTTATGACTTCGAGCTCTTCGATGACCCTGTCAAGCTCCTTGTAAGTCCGAGCAGCGTATAGAATTACCAAACCTTGCTCTTTTGACGCCTGAAGTGCTCCTGCGAGGGAGCCCACGGTTTTCCCCAAACCACTAGCCCCGTCTATGATTGCGTGGGAACGGGAGTTGATTGCCTTGTAAACGATCGATAGAAGTTGCTCCTGATTTGGCTTAAAAGACGGGTAAGGGAAGAATTTCCAGCTTTCTTTAAGCAAAAAATGCACCAATGTTTTACGGGGAGGATACGATTTAAAATTTTCGAATCCAAAAGGTTTTAGTCATCCCAAACAGTTATTATGGTTTAATGGAGGGCGAGTATTGAGTCTCAGGGATTTTTTGAAGGAAGAGGCGAAAATACCTGGTGGATTATTAGAGATAAAAGAGGAACTCTCCCCAAGTTATGAGATAGCTAAGGTTATGAAGCAATTCGATAACGGTCCTCTCCTTTGGTTTAGAAGAGTGAGGGGGAGCAGTTTAGAGGTCGTTTCTGGGATCTGTGGTACCAGGGAGAGGATCCTCAGAGGGATTGGGGCTAATTTACAGAATTATTATGATAAGATTATTTCAGCGACTTCCAATCCTCTTGAGCCTGAATTGGTTGAGGACGGGCCTGTCTTTGAGGTGGAGGAGAGCGATCTGAGCAGCCTGCCAGTTTTGAAGCATTACGAAAAAGATGCAGGACCTTACATAACTGCAGGGATAGTGGTTGCTAGAAGCCCTGATGGTAAATTTCAGAACTCATCGATACACAGGCTTTTGGTTCTGGATAAAAAAAGAATGGCGATAAGGATAGTGCCAAGGCACCTTTACTCTCTCCACCAAGAAGCTAAGAAGAGAGGAGAAGATCTCCAAGTAGCCGTTGTGATCGGGGTGCACCCAGCAGTAATGGTGGGTGTGAACGCAGGCCCAAAATACGGGGTAGATGAGCTCTGGGTCGCCAATGCTCTGTTAGGAGGAAAGCTTAAGGTTGTCAAGTGTAAGAGTGTAGATGTTGAGGTCCCAGCGGATTCGGAGATTGTGATCGAGGGTTTTATTAAAAGAGATGAGTTGGTGGACGAGGGACCATTCGTTGATCTGACCGGAACTTACGACATCGTTAGGAAGCAGCCTGTCCTAGAGGTCTCTAGGGTTATGCGGAGGAGATCGGCTATTTACCAGGCCATACTGCCAGGAGGTTCTGAGCATAAACTGCTGATGGGCATGCCAAAGGAGGCAAGGATGTTTGAAGGAGTTTCAAAGGCAGTACCAGAGGTAAAAGGGGTCAGATTAACACTGGGCGGATCGTGCTGGTTTAATGCAGTAATATCGATAAAGAAGCAGGCAGAGGGAGATGGTAAAAACGCAATAATGGCGGCATTCGGTGCGAACCCAAGTGTGAAACACGTTGTCGTCGTTGACGATGACATAAATATTGACGATATCTCTGAGGTGGAGTGGGCAATAGCCACGAGGTTCCAAGGTGATGAGGATATAATATTAATAAGAAATGCAAGGGGCTCAAGTTTGGATCCCTCTTCTGACCAAGAAAAGATTTTGACGTGTAAGGTCGGTATTGACGCTACTATGCCTTGGAATAAGCCAAAAGAGAAGTTTGAGAAGGCAAAGATACCCTGAGGGGGGATTGAATGTACCTGAGTAGGGAAGAGGAGAGGATGCTATCAGGGGAGGAAGGGTTTGCAGTACAGAAGGCCATGGAACTACTAACGGCGCTTGGAGAGGTCTTTGGGGCGGAGCGAATGGTAAAAATTGAAAGTGCCCAGATAGCAGGAGTATCTTATGGTAACATCGGTGACGCAGGTTTGGAATTCCTAGAAGACTGGGCAGGTCTTGGAGGCAGGGTCAGGGTAAAGTCCACTTTGAACCCGGCTGGGATGGACTTGGATAAGTGGCAAGAGATGGGGGTGGAGGAATCATATTACCAGCGTCAGATGAGGATCCTCAAGGCTTTCGAGAAGATGGGTGTAGAGATCACTTGCACGTGCACTCCATATTTAGTGGGAAATAGACCTAGGCCCGGGGCGCATATAGCATGGTCAGAATCTTCTGCAGTGGTGTTTGCAAATTCAGTTCTTGGTGCGAAGACAAATAGAGAAGGAGGACCATCGGCCTTAGCTGCCGCAATTACAGGAAGGACGCCATGCTACGGACTCCACCTAAACAATAATAGGGAGCCAACAGCAATTGTAAATGTTGAAGCCAGATTAAAGACCACATTTGATTTTAGTCTTCTTGGGTATACTGTTGGCAGAATTCTTGGCTCAGGCATACCATATTTTAAGGGACTTACAGGTGTAAATTTAGACAGGCTAAAGATAATGTCTGCGGCTCTTGCTGCATCCGGGGGCATAGCAATGTTCCGTATTGGGAAGAGACGGCGAGAAGGAGATAAAATAGAAAAGATATGTGTAGACCGTAGGGAGCTCGAGATTTCTCGGGAAAGACTCTCTGCGGAAGGAAAACCAGACCTTGCATGTATAGGATGCCCGCACTGCAGTTTAGAGGAACTCGCTGATCTGGCGAGGGTGGTGAGAGGAAAAAAAGTGAAGAAGGGTTGCGCTCTTTGGGTATGGACCTCGCGTGAAGTTCATAATGAGGCAAGAGATCGGGGTTACGTTAGGGCTATAGAGAGTGCGGGAGGAAAGATATTCACAGATACGTGTATGGTGGTATGCCCACTGGAGAAGTCCGGTTATAGCCATATGATATCAAATTCTTGTAAGGCGGTGCACTATGTGCCTTCGACGTCTGGTTTGAGGGCCACAGTGAGCGAGATGTACTTACTATTGGAAAGTGTTATGGAGGGGTAACGGTGCCAGAGTGGGTGTACAGAGGGAGAGGGGTTGCCAAGTTTTTAGGAGAGGGAGAGGCGCTAGTCTCGAGACAGGGGATCTCTTTTTTTGGCGGTGTTGACCCGATGACGGGCTTGGTTAGGGAGAAGGGGCATGATCTCTGTGGACAGGATGTTACGGGAAAGATCCTCGTATTCCCAAAGGGAAAGGGCAGTACGGTAGGGTCTTACGTACTTTACCAACTCAAGAAAAATGGTCATGCACCTGCAGGCATAATAAATGTTGAGACAGAAGCCATCATAGCAACTGGATGTATCCTCGCAGAGATACCGTTGGTCGACAGGCTTGAGGTGGACCCAATAACCGCCATAATTACCGGAGATCATGTGGTGGTAAACGGGATTGAGGGAAAGGTTGTAGTTAGAAGGGAGTGATAGGTTTGAGAGCAGAAAGACCTTGGGGGATGATCAAGGACCCGATACATGGATATGTGCATATATCCAAGTTAGAAAGAGATGTCATTGATACTCTACCATTGCAAAGGCTGAGGAGGATAAAGCAGCTCGTCTTTGCGGACCTTGTTTATCCAGGAGCAAACCACACCAGATTTGAGCACTCTGTGGGAGTTATGCACTTGGCCGGAGTTCTGTGCAGGGCGCTGCCGGTGGATATGAATGAAGAGGAGGCCCAGATCGTGAGATTGGCGGGCCTATTCCATGATGTCGGGCACGGTCCCTTCTCTCATACATTTGAGGGGCTCCTCATTAAAAAACTGAACAAGAACCACGAGGACCTGGCGCCATGGATAATCAGGAGCTCAGAGTTGAAAGAAGTGCTGGAGAGAAACGGTCAACCAGTAGATGATATTGCGGAGCTAGCCGTTGGGAGGCTGAAGAAAGGCAGGGGTTTCCTGAACCAGATATTGAGTAGTGCGGTGGATGTTGATAAGATGGACTTTTTGGTCAGGGATACTCACCACACCGGGGCTGAGTATGGAAAGGTGGACATACATAGGCTTATTTACACTATGGATGTTGTGGACGACAAGTTGGTGGTGGATAGCTCCGCCCTTGCAACTTTAGAGGCTTTTCTCATTGCACGGGTCGAGTCCTTTAAGGCGATATATTACCATAAGACCGCAAGAGCAGCCCAAATACTTCTTGTTAAGGCAATGGAGGCTGCGGATGAGGAGATAGGCATCTGTAAATTCAAAACCCCAGAGGAATACTTATTGATGGACGATTATAGTATGTGGTGTATGCTAAAGCAATGCAAAGGATCGCAGAAGATAATGGAGGACCTAGAGAGGAGGAGGCTTTTGAAATGTGCTTATGAACGCGAGATGAAGGCAGAAGACAAGGCTGTAGCTAGCTTGTTTGGGCTCGAGGGGATAAGGAGGCAGATGGAGGAGGAGATCGCTGCAATTGCGGGATTGAGCTCAGAGGACGTCTTCATAGACACGCCGTCCCTACCATCCATACCTTATAGACACGCATTGGATTTTGATCCTATGGAGATACCCATAGTAGATGTTGAGGGCGGTATGAGGAGAGTGCTGAAGGCGACCAAGCTTTCCAAAACAATAGAAGTTTTGAAAGGGTTCGTAAATATTGTCAGGGTATACACTTACGACCAGTACAGGGATAAAGTGAGGGGGGCAGCAGAGAAAGTAATGGGAAAGTTGCCAGAGTCTGCCATGGTTTCTTACTGATTTTCAGAGGATTCTATGGTGTTTATTACCAATTTGAAGATCTCTTCGTGTACTTCTTCCACAGGCCTGTTTGTGTCGACAACACTGTAGCCCATCCTGTGGGCTCTTTCTAAAAATTTTGACCTAACTTTCTTTAAGAATTCTACGTTCTCAAAACGATCATGGAGCTCGCCCTTTCTCCTAAGGGATGATACTGGGTCGATATCCAATATAATGGTTAGATGGGGGCGTATGGCGCTTTTATTGATTGTTAGTATCCACTCTTGGTCTAGACCCTGAGAGGACTGGTAGGCTATGGAAGACTCTAAGTAACGGTCGCTGACTACAACCTTACCAGCGTCTAACCAAGGTTTTATGAAATAAGCCACGTGATGGATCCTATCTGCAGCAAAAAGAAGGGCGTCCAACTCTGGCACAATAGAAGGTTCTTTAAGGAAAGATCTTATCACTGCCTCTATCTTCCCTTCAGGGTTTGGTTCCTTAGTAAGTACAGAGTCATACCCCATCTCCTTAAGGCGAGCCACCAATAATTTTGTCTGGGTTGAGGATCCAGCACCGTCTATCCCTTCTATTGCGACAAAGAAGCCCTTACGGTTTTTGTGCATGATTGTTGATATGTTGCGGAAACTGTTATATTTTTATCCATAGAATTCAACCCTGATAGAGGCTTCTGAGCTGAGAAGAATTGAGCTTTTTATACACATATGGTGATTAAAATGAGCGAGCGCGGCACTCTGCTCTCATTTATATCCAAAGGCGAGGACAGGATAAGGATCCTTGTGGACCACAGAGAAAAACAGTCGCTGACCGTCAAGGAACTTATCAGGCTAGGGGCAGAGTTAGAGTTTAGGAGTTTGAGTGTGGGCGACTATGTAATATCAGAGTGTGTGGCGATTGAGAGGAAGACCATGGAAGACTTCGCCAACTCTATCATAGATAGGAGGCTGTTTGAACAGGCGAGGGCTCTCCGTGCCGCTTATAGTAGACCGCTCATAATTTTGGAGGGAAGGGGACCCCTAATGAGGGAAATCCGTGAAGAGGCGATCACGGGTGCACTAGTATCATTAGTGATGGACCTCAATATACCAGTAATATGGGTGAATGATGCTGTGGAGAGTGCTAAATTAATAATCACAATAGCCAAGAGGGAAGAGAGAGGGGATTTACGCTCAATATCACTCAAGGATAGGAGGAGGGCGAAAACCCCAGACGAAGAGAAAGAGTACATAGTTGCGAGCTTGCCAATGGTCGAGGCTGTTACGGCAAAGAGACTCCTTTCTTTTTTCGGGAGTGTTGAGAAAGTCTTCACAGCTAGTGAGTGTGAGTTGATGAAAGTGGAGGGAATAGGACCAAAGAAGGCGAAGCGAATAAGAGAGGTTTTAACGGGAGCATATGACATCAGGACTTCTTGTGGCGCAACTTCCCAAGAAGATCCAAAAGAGAAGAGAGAGACTTAGCCATCTTATCCAGTTCTGCGGGGTCGTCGGTTTTGCTCATCTTCTCCTTGAGCTGTTCAATCTTCTTTACTAGGTCCTCCTCAAGTTCAGATACCTTCATTAACTCCAATAATTCTTTCTCGTCCTCGTCGGATTTGACGAAAACCACCTTACGGTCACAACCAGGACAAACTACTTCGCCGCTGCTTAGCTGGAAGAGCGGGGTCTTGCAGTCGGGGCAGTGTGTTTGGAGCATGGTGGCTCCTGCCCTCAGTAGCTCCGCCCCTTTTTTAGCAACATCATCACGGGTCTTCATTTCAATTACCAGATTCTAACTATGAGAAAATAATAATATAAATAGGACTATATTCTATTTGCTAAGGGACTGGTGGTTATTTATGAGTAGCGATAAAATGGCTCAAGCAATCAGCATCCTTCACAGAATAGCAGAAGACACAGGAGTCCCTAGGAATATAAGGAGGGCAGCATCAGAAGCGATAAAAGTATTACAGGGCACAACCTACACTAATGCAGTTAAGGCTTCGAATGCAATAAGTATTTTGGAGGAGTGCAGTCAGGATCCAAATATGCCCCTCTTCGCCAGAACCGCAATTTGGCAAGCGATCAGTGCCTTGGAGCAAATAAAAGATTGAAGTATTGTTTTTGTCACAGTCAATCTGGTTGCAACTCTGACATTAAATCCATTAAAGTCGACTTTACATCCTTTGCTGCATAGACAGCCCGCCCAACAATGGCATGCCATCGCCCTCCCATTATCTTTCCACATGATCTGATGTCTCCGCCTTGAGCGCCTAACCCCGGAATATAATAGACTGGGAAGTCGCATAGTGAATTTATCATATGTTTGTAGGTATTTAATAGTTGGAGGTTATTACCAGGGAGGACATAGTCCCTTACACCCATTCCTGATGCTATCTGGAATATTTTCGATGGAGCCTCAGCGCATATATAGCCACCATTTCCGGTCAAGAAGTCAGGAACTGTTAGAATCGCGCCCACAATGGGAATGACTCCAGCCTTCTTAAGCGACTCTATCCAAGCAATCTGGGTTGAGGGACCACTGAAAGGGAATATTATAGCGTAGTCCACCCCAGATTCGGCTAGCGCCTCTGAGAAAATGCTGCCAGTATGTGGAACGTCGGTTGCGCCTTTTTGATGATCATATATTATAGGCTTTTCCGAATAATTCCGTATAGTTGAGACGACTTTGGGTAGACCGAATCGAAGAGCTAGGCTGAAGCCAATTTTATAAGCTCCAACTATATCAAAGTCGCACGAATTTACAACGATCTCTACCAGCCTTTCAATAGAGCTTACGTCGCAGGCTATTATTATACTCCTTTCTTGAGTTATTTCCCTAATGAGTCTTCCCCCCATAGGTCTTTAGATAACTTGATATCGCTTCCATGTCTTTCATGGTTATTGAGCCAGATTCAAGAGCTGCTTTTGCCACATCAAGAACAGTGACTATTGATTTGACAGGAATCCCATATCTCCTATGGAACTCTACGGTTGCCATGTACTCTGTCTCGCCCCTCTCTAGCCTGTCTACGGCAATGAGGACAAAGGCAATCTTCACGTTTCCGATAGAGGACAGGACTGAGAGGATCTCTTCTTTTGTCTTGCCAGTGGTCATGACATCGTCTAGGATGCCTATCTTGTCCCCCTCGCCCAACCTGCCTATAATGAGTCCTCCTTCCCCATGGTCTTTGGCTTCTTTCCTGTTAAATGCAAACCTCTTAGAAATATTGAAGATCTTGTGAAGACCTATTGAGGCAGAGACTACTATTGGAATCCCTTTGTAAGATGGGCCAAATAGGACGTCGACTTCGCTCACCAGGCCTAACTCTACCAAGGCTCTAGCATAAAATTCACCGAGCCGCCAAATGGATCCCCCCTCGCTAACCACCCCAAGGTTGACGAAGTATGGTGAAATCCTGCCACTCTTCAACTTGAACGAGCCAAACTTTACGGCACCTATTTCAAGAAGAAACCTGGAGAATTCAGATTTTAGACTATCTACACTCATTCAGTGGAACCCTCCTGCCGCTTGGGAGTCTCTTGTATCTGCCAAAATCTGCACATCCTCTAAGTATTGAATATTGAAATACAGGTCCATCCACGCACACTCTCAGACCATCCATAGCACAGCTGCCGCATATTCCCACACCACACTTTGTGTAACGCTCTAAAGCACAGAAGATCCTGTCTGGAGTTGTTACTCTGGATTCTATCTCAGCTGCCCTGATCAACATGGGCTCTGGTCCGCAGTTAAAGAACTCGCCACTCAAGCCCGTTAGATCTAAAGTCTCAGTAATCATGGAGCAAGCACCTAAGCTTCCGTCCTCCGTTGATACCTTGACATTTGCCAGACTTCTTAGCTCTTCATAAAGTGGGAGGTCTGCTGCGGTCTTTCCACCAATAAAGATTGAAGTGACCTGTTTTTGGAAAAGTTTTGCTATGAAATGGATCGGGGCGACGCCTGACCCCCCACCGACTAAGTTCACATTGCCCTTTGGGATGTATCCATTGCCATAAGGACCCCTGAGAAAAACTGGATCCCCCTCTTTGAGGGATGCGAGAGATGATGAGACAGGCCCAACACTCTTGATTAGAAGTGTTATGGGATCGTTAAGAGCCAAGGAAAAGGGCTTCTCGCCAATTCCTGGAAGCCACAGAAATACAAACTGACCTGGGAGGGCATCAATCGAACCATCAAGTACTAATACTCTGGTTGATGAGCCCCATGCCTCCCTGACATGAAACTCCTTATACGAAAGAGGGATTTGCATGTGAAGAGGCTTTTTTGAGCCTGAGGCGAACTCCTTAAAAAAAGTCATGAGCTCTTTTGTATTTAACCCCATGAGGGCCGTGCCTATTCCGAAGAGAGATGCGCCCGCTGAGCTGAAAGCAGCGATGTCTGAAGGATCTGTGATCCCGCCCATCCCTATTATAGGAACAGAGACGTTCTCTCTAACTTCCAAAATACATTTGAGCGCCAACTCCTTAATGGCAGCTCCTGAGAGTCCCCCATAAGTATTTGAGAGGATAGGGGCACCAGTCCTCTCATCTATAAATTTCAGAGGACCGACTGTGTTTACTGCAGTTATACCATCAGCCCCCGCATCCACTGCTGTCTTTGCTATTAAACCGATGGATCCCAGACTTGGGACCAGTTTGGCGAATATTGGGAGATCTGTAACCTCCCGCACTGATGAGACGACCTCTCTAACGAGTGTTGGTGAAGTACCTATGGTGGCGCCGTATCCCTTTGCATGTGGACAAGAGAGGTTTAGCTCTATCCAGTCGGTATACTTTTCGACCTTAGATGCGAGAGAAGCAAACTCCTCTGGTGACGAGCCGAAGATAGAGGTCATCAGGACTTTTTTGATGGGGTATATGTGCCTAATCTCACTTATGTATGCATCAATGCCAGGGTTCGCTAGTCCAACCGCGTTTATTAAAGACGCAAAGATTCTGGCGATGATGGGCTCCTTGTAACCATTCCTCTCTGAAATGCCTATGCTCTTAGTCGTTATCACCCCAAGACCCTCTGCATCTTCAAGCTTCTTGATTATGTCAGGAGAAGAAGCCACAATGCCAGAGGGGATCACAAGTCTGTCCTTTGGAAGTTCAAAATGCATAAGAGACCTCCTTGCCGCGCACTGGATAAAATTCTCCCTCTCTAAACGCAATCTTTCCGCCGAGAATGGTTATGACTGGCCAGCCCTTCAATCGCATTCCCTCATAAGGGGTCCACCCACATTTGTAATGAAGTTCGTCGGCAGTCACCTTCTTCTCTAGATTCGGGTCTATGATAGTAATATCCGCATCAGCCCCAAGCTCAATCTTTCCCTTGTCCTTAATAGAAAAAATTCTTGACGGGTTATAACACATCAACTCTACGACCTTCTCTAGTCCTATGAGACCGTTGAGGGACGCGTTGAGCATTAGTGGGAGCGATGTCTCCACTCCAGGCATGCCCGAAGGAGCGCTCTCTCTCGCCTTATCCTCCTTTAAGTGTGGAGCATGATCAGAGCCTATAGCCTCGATCATATTGTTCAATAGCGCCTGACAAAGCGACCTTCTGTCACTCTCTTCACGGAGCGGCGGATTTACCTTTGCATAGTTACCAAGCTCTTTTAATGCCGAAGAATTAAGAAAAAGGTGGTGCGGAGTCGCTTCCCTATAGAATGGGGAAGCTAGCTCTGCCTCCTCCAAGGAGGTCACATGAAGGACATATACCCGCCTTTGCTGACCGACGGACAAGAGTTTCCTTATAGCAGAGATTGCTGCTGACTTTGGTCTCCGTGAGGAATGGTCTGGCTTATCTGAATGCATCATTATAATCTCTTCGTCCTCCGCATGAACGCTCACGAGCCTAGAGCCCCGTATCACCTGCCTGACAATCTCCATGTCTCGGACGAGAAGATCGCCCGTCGAGCTTCCCATAAATATCTTCGCAGAAGCGGCTAGAGGGGTTGGGGAGTCCCAGCCCACTGCCCTGAAAACCTCTTCCAAGTTCCCGGTAGTCACGCCGAAGTGAAGCCCATAATTTACCAAAGGACCGCCAGATGTGGATGTGTTGATTAAGGCTTTTTTCCTTTCGAGCTCCAATAAAGTTGTTGTGGGAGGTTTTGTGTTTGGCATGTCGAGTACAGTAGTTACACCACCAGCCAAAGCTGCCTTTGACCCCGACACCCAGTCCTCTGAAGGCATTCCAGGTTGCCTGAAATGAACATGCGGGTCAATTACGCCAGGCATAATCAGCTTCCCATTTGCGTCTATGACCTCGTCTGCCTTTGGCTCATTTTTTGTGAACACAGCTATCTTACCATTCCGAAGGAGCAAATTAGCATCAAATAGACCTTTATGTGTAAGGATCTTTCCGTTTCTTATCAGCAAGGACAAAGCACATCACCAAAATCATGTCTTCAGTCTTATGAGGTTCTCCTTGCATTCAAAGTTACAGTAGTGGCATACGAGAATTAGCGGGGCTCTGCTAACGGTATACATGCGTGAAGGGACTGGTTCCTTGTTCGATATGCAGTTGGCGTTGATACAAGCTGCTACGTCTTCAAGCACATCAGGAACGACGACTTTTTTCTTTTCTTGGATTGAATAGTCTTTTATTATATTTATAGTGGCATTAGGGGCTATTAGGGATATCTTGTTATATTCATCGCTTCTAAGGTACTTGTTTTCGACTTTTATTAGGTCCTTTTTGCCGTATTTTGTGCTCTCCAGATTCTGCCCAATTATAACTACCGAGTCTTGGTGAAAGATGTTTAGCATCTCTGCGATCTTTATACCTTTTCCCGGAGGTATGTGATCAATGACCGTCCCATCCTTTATGGGTCTTACCATCAGTCCCTTCTTTGCATCTTTCGAGGTTGTTTTTTCTCGCATCACTCAATCGCCCCCATTATTAAGGAAAGAAGGGCTGCCCTAACAGGCACACCGTTGCCGGCCTGCTCGAAGTAATAAGCTCTCGGGTCCTCATCGCAATCCACGGAGATCTCGTCCACACGAGGGAGAGGGTGCATTAGGCGTGTCGTGGGTTTTGCCCTTGATAATAAGGCACGGTTTATTTTGAAGATGCCTTTCACTTTGTTGTACTCGTTCTCGTCAGGGAACCTCTCTTTTTGTATCCGCGTCATGTATATGACGTCGGCAATTGATATAATGTCTTCGATTTTGGAGTGTTTAAAGTAGTCTATGTTCTTCCGCTTTAGGAAAGCCTCAACATGCTCTGGTATTTGTAGAGGGTCAGGAGCAACATACATTAATTTGCAGTTGTACAGGGACAGGGCATACGAAAGCGAGTGAACAGTCCTGCCATATTTAAGATCCCCAACCATTGCGACCGCTAGTCCGTCTATGCGTCCTTGAGTCTTTCTGATGCTATAGAGGTCCAACATTGTCTGGGTGGGGTGCTCATTTTTACCATCCCCACCGTTAATTATGGGTACTTTTTTATGTCCCCTCTTCGCTCGGTTAGTGGTGACGTCTGCCGCCCACCTTGCCGATCCGTCAAATGGATGGCGCATCACTATAAGGTCCACATAATTCGCCACAGTCTCTATGGTATCCTTGAGTGTCTCGCCCTTCATAACCGAAGTACCTTCTACTCCTGCAAACCAGATGGTCTCGGCTCCAAGAGCGTGTGCAGCGGCGTCGAAGCTCATCCTAGTTCTAGTGCTGGGCTCGTAGAACAGGAGACCGACTTTTTTGCCGCGAAGAAGGGCGCTGTCGTATCCACGCTCTTCCATTTTTTCAGCTGTTTTGAAGATGTGCTCAAACTCGTCTTTTGTAAAGTCTTTTATGGAGACCACATCTCTATTCAAAAAATTCAATCTATCTCCCCCGGAGGGGGGATCGTAATTTCCCTCGGAGGCAAAATCCGTTCTTTGTAAGAAATTAACCCGTCACAAACTCAATTAGACCGGATATTTAAAAATTTCTTTTGTGGTTGAAAAGCTTTACAAGGAGAACTAAAGTCTTTT
This sequence comes from Methanosuratincolales archaeon, assembly GCA_014361445.1. Taxonomy (GTDB): domain Archaea; phylum Thermoproteota; class Methanomethylicia; order Methanomethylicales; family Methanomethylicaceae; genus WYZ-LMO10. Next base: position 45,442 of record JACIVQ010000003.1, read on the forward strand.
AATTTTTGATAGTGCTTCAATGCAAAGGTCGTAATTTCCTGCCACTAGTGAGACTCTCTCGGACAAGCTTAGTGGAGAATCGAGTTCCGATCCGTCGAGGCGCAATATTGAGGCTCCGGCCTCCTTGAGTATGATATATGATGCTGCGATGTCTGTTATCCTCAAAAGATTCCTGTTGTCGACATATAAGTCCAGACCACCACTTGCCACATAACATAGTTCCAAAGCTGCTGTGCCCATGACCCTTATGTGTTTTGCTTCCATTAACAGGGGAAGTATCTGCTCGATTTTTTTCCTATCTCTACGTACATTTACGTCAATACCTATCAGCGCATGCCTTAGGGGAGCGGGGCGGTTTACTGAGATCTTCTGATCGTCGAGGTATGCCCCCTCGCCCCTGACCGCTCTGTATGTCCTCCCAGTAGGGAGCTCCATAACTATGCCCGCAAATATGTCGGAAAGGTTACTGCCATAAGAGAGGGCTGCTGATATGGAGTAAGGGATAATCCCCCTGACTGCGTTGGTAGTCCCGTCTATTGGGTCAAGAATTAAAATCGGGTATTCCTTATTGCCGAATTGTCTCTCTCCGAGTTCCTCACTTATCAACCTGCCTTCAAAGGCGACAAGCTTAAGATACGAGACTGCGGCCTCCTCTGCAACTAAATCTATGAGTTTGGTTTTATCTCCTCCAGCACCGATCTTAACAATTTTGGAAGAGGATTGAGGGGACACTTTGGCTATAGCTTCCATCTCTGCTTTACATAAGCCCTCTAATAGTCGCAGGCTCATAAGGAAGAGAGATATTAAAGATATATTTTAGGGTTTACAGAATAAGAGTGGCGGGCGGGGGTCGCCAAGTCAGGTCAAAGGCGCAAGGCTCAGGACCTTGTGGCGTAGGCCTTCGTGGGTTCAAATCCCACCCCCCGCACTTAAGTCATCTTCCTCTAATTGATCCAATAGCCATATCCATTTAGATTTTTAACAAACCTTTCCTATCAGATATTTCACTGAGTTAATCTTAATTTAGCGCATGGTATTCATTTTTTCCTTAAAGTTTCATAGGAGCCGTAACCTCCATCTATCCCGTCTAACTTAAAACATCCAAAGGATTGTGCCAGGACCGAGATCCTTCCTGCTTCATCTTTAAAAAGTACAGGAACGGTAGGACCTGCCTTTCCCTCCAATATGTATCTGTTTCCTAAGGCATCGACGAGCTCTAGCTTTGAACTGATTGGTATTATATTATCGCGGAATTTTTGATCTAAGACTTTTATATCCATTATTGGGATATTTTTTCCATTTTTGAAAATGAAGCCGCCGATTGATTTTTTGCCGTCATTTGTTATTATTGCGGCAGGGTTGATGGCTAGGTCCTTAGAGAACCATATTACATAATAGAACCAATAATCAATATGTGTCCATTCTCTGACACCATGTGTGTGATCTCTCTGCCCCATGCATTCTTTTATTTGGTATCGCTCTTCTTCAAAAATGATCTCACCATTTACCAATGCGATCTGTTCCCAGTGAGCGTCCCCGGACATCTCCCCTACTTTACGGGATTCTTCGGTCATGTGTTCACTGTACTCGTATACTTCGTGAATTGGTGCGAAAATTAGATCCATCTTTACAGGAGAGATTTTTAATATTAGATTAGAGTCATAAGCGGCCTTTGGTAAATCTTCTGGATCCTTTACAACTGTCATTTTGTCTTGAAAGTAGTATTTCCACCTCCCATCAGAAAGAGGCTCGTGTGTCATAGAGCCCACGCGCAGGGTCCTACCTTCTGGATAAATTTTCTTCCTTTCTAAAGCTTGGTATCCTGCCACAGTACCATCTGGTAAGAACAAGAATAGGAAAGTCATCCCCTCTTCTTTGTTTGGCTTAAAGCCCAAGCGCGTCATTCCACCAATGTTTTGTTTTTTGTCATAAAAAACAAAATAGTATGATTCATTCCATTCCCTATGAGCTTTTGGCACGTGGGTTAAGGGCTCCATTCTCTTTCCTCCCAATTTTAATTATTGGTATCTATCTCTATACTGACTACTCCATTTGTTCCATCGATCGTCACTACCTGACCAGTCTTGAAAATTTGGCACGCGTTGGGAATGTTGGTTACTGCGGGTATTCCATATTCTCTTGAGACCACAGCACCGTGCGAAAGGATACCACCAGTCTCGGTGATTAAACCTCCAATCTTACAGAATATAGGAGTCCATCCAGGGTCCGTGCGTGGAGCAACCAAGATTTCGCCAGTGCGGACTTGAGGGATCTCATCAATGCTCATGAGAACCCTAATAGGCGCGGTTACAAGTCCTTGACTAGCAGGAATCCCTTTTAACATCATTTTTTGGTCGCGTGGAGGGTCATTAAATTCTCTTGAACCTTGCAAGAATTTTGGTGGTGTCGTATTCTCGAACTTCAAGAATTCCATCTTTCTATCATCAATCGATTTTCGAAGGGCTTTCTGTTCCTCAGCGCTAAATTCTCCCGCTCCCAGTTTTTGAATCTCCTTTTTAGTCAGGAAGAAAACCTCTTGTGCTTCTCGCAAAATTCCTTGATCTTTCAGGATTTCCCCTACCTTTAGGTATATCTTACGGTTCATACTTATCCAGTGATCAAGGTTAAAGCGCTGATCCTCACGGAATATTATATATTCCCTTGCAAAGCCCAAAACAATTGAAAATAGCTTCCATTTGAACCAGCCAAAATGCGTTGATTTTATTTTGCGTTCGATCTCTCTTTCCGCTTTTTCTCGCTCACTCAAATTTTCAGTACTTTTTGCAACCAAATCCCCCTCTTTAATGAGCGATTTCAAAATGTCAAAAACGTACTTGGGGGCCTCATACCACCGTGGATAGTAAGGCTCTCTTGTGAAGCCTCGAACGCCAAATTCTTTAATGAATTTTTTAAAGTCTTGCATGAAGTCTTGAATTTCAGGTTCTGTAGAAGATGAAAGGGCTTCGAATATCTGATCGGATGGTAAATTCAAAATAATCGCCTTAACCTTACTAGAGGCGCCAGCCTTTATTGAGAGCTTTTTGATCCGATCATTAGTTTCACTGGTTTTATGTTTAAGTCCAGAGATTAGCAAAGGGTATGTGCTGAGGGCAACGTCTTTGCCAAGGAATCGTGCGAGAAGGTATTGTGCCATCAGATTCATCCCTATATTGTGAACGGGTATGCCGTAACGCACAAGTCTGAAGTGCCCCACCATCAACTGATCCAACTCTTTTGCAAAATTCAGATAATCTAAAAGATTTCTCTTCTTATCTAGTTCCGCCATCCTAGCATCGAATTTTTCTAAGAAAGGCTCAAATTTTTCTTTAGTCCATTTTTGGTAGGCTTTTGCCGTCCTTATTATAGACCCTTGTGGATCATAAAGCATCACTCGCAGTTCAGCAAGAACTCTTTTCCTGAGCCGAAAAGGTAAGTTCTTTATACTCTCCTTGCCGTAGGGTCCGCCACCATCAGGGAAGTAGTTAAGAATATCTTCATTGCGAAGAAATGGCGGGATTTCGTATTCTACTTTTTTCCTGAGAACTTCAAGATTGAAGTATACATGAGCGCGATGAAGTTTAAGGAGCTCATCCATCTTCTTTGAGCCTTGGTTGGAATAGCCCATGATCTTATTCAGCTCAACATTGACAATTTCGGTTAGCTGATCCCCCAAAAGCCTAAAGAATAAGGGCGTTACAGGGTCGTTCCAATAATCATCAGAATAACCCCTACTCCATACAATCTCATCTTCTTGAGGGGGGCCCATTAATGATGTTACAGGTCTTGTCTGGAGGAGAAAGATACTTCCATCTTCGGTTATTGCCCATTCAATATCCTGTGGGCGCCCGAATAATTTTTCTACTTCACACCCCAACTCAGCAAGTTTTAGGATCTCTTCATCTCTCAAGGATTGCATTCTTTGCTTTTTATCGTCCAGCTCAAAATAATTGACTCCAGACGATTCTGCTAAATCTGCAAAATAACTTTTTGTTCCAATCTCCCTTGCTATTATTTTCAACTGTTGACCGTTGCGAGAGACTACAAACCTATCAGGCATTACACGACCGGAAACTAATGATTCGCCTAAACCAAAGTTTGATTCAATTATTAGGCAGTCTCTCTTTGAGGAGACGGGATCTGCTGTGAAGAGGACGCCTGCGCTCTTGGGTCTCACCATAACTTGGACTATTACTGCCATTTTGATAGAGGTGTGCGAGATTTTGCTTTTGTTTCTATATGTAATTGCTCTTGATGTCCATAAAGAGGCGAAACATCTTTTAATTTGTTCAAGCAAATTGCGCTCTCCTTTAACATTTAGAAAGGTCTCCATCTGTCCCGCAAAAGACTCGTTGGGGAGATCTTCAGATGTTGCAGATGATCGGACTGCGACACTAATGTTGGGAAGATCCTTATAGCGAGTTTTTATCTCATCGGCAACTTCGTCTGGAAGTCTAGCATTTTCAATCAATGTCTGAATTCTTTTGGAAAGTTCATCTAAGGAATTTGGATCTGCTGATAGATCGAGTAATGTTTCAGATATGGCTTTTTCAAGATTGTTTTCTTTTAAAAAAAGCGAATAAACATCAGTAGTTACCACAAAGCCCACAGGAACCGGAAACCCTAGGCGCAACAACTCACCTAAATTGGCTGCTTTACATCCAACTTTCCCAACATCTTCAATTCTATCTGCTAGACTGATCGTATAATTCTTTGTTGGCATATTGGCCACTTCTTATGGAAATATGCAACATTCTTTTCTGTTTTGCTTTAATAAGCTTAAAGATTTTCTAGGTGTAAGCGACTTTTTTCCACAAACTAATTAGGATAAAAAAATGAATTGATAAATGATATGAAAAATTAAAATATAAAAATACATCTAAGTGAACATCAATTTTCACAGAAATTCCGTCAGTTGTATTAAAATATGATAAAGATTAACCATTGTATTTAAATTGTTTTGGAGTTTAGGGAATTTCGGTGGCGCGGTTGGGCTATAAAACTGAGAAATCTGCAGGTTTTCTGGTATTCTTTAGAGACGGAAAAATCAGATACCTATTCCTAAAAAGGAAAGGAAAATACGACATCCCAAAAGGCCTGCAGCAGCCGGGCGAAGATGATTTGACAACCGCATTAAGGGAGCTGGGGGAAGAGACAGGGTTGATGAAAATTAAAGTTATTCCATTTTTCAAAAAAACTATTGAATATTTCTACAGATGGGAAGGGATAACAGTAAAGAAAAAGGCAGTATATTTCCTTGGAGAGGCCAATAGTGACCAAGTAAAGATCTCCGCTGAACATGATGGATACGTCTGGATGACTAAGGAGGAGATCCTCTCTAAAATTGCTTACAGGAATTTGAAGGACCTTGTGGAGGAGGCAGATAGATTTATAGCAAAACTAAATCAATAAGTTCATCACCTCTTGAATGATTTGGGAGTCATGCTCTAAATATTAAAACATAGTTAAAGAGTAAAGAATTTGATTAATTATATTTAAAGTGACAAAATCAACGTGTAAATTTTTTCATTTATCGATCGAAAAGTTTGCCGTCATGAGCACATGATGTCGAGCCACCATTGTAAGTTTTATTAAATACCTTTGTGCTTTTTGATCAGGTGTCTTTCTTTTGAAGGAGATAAATGGTATTGTCCTCTCATGGGTTGTGATAAGTTTCTGTTTTTCTCTATCGTCTATATTTGAGCCTTCTCTATTTCTTGCCACCTTCATAGTATCCGCCCTGACGGCTGGAATAGGGTTTTTGCTCCATGAACTTGCACATAGAACTACTGCAAGGCGCAATGGGTGCTACGCCTATTATCAAGTATGGTTATGGGGCCTAATCTTGGCACTTTTTATCTCAATAGTCTCGGCAGGAAGATTTGTTTTTGCCGCACTTGGGGCGGTCTATATAGAACCTATGATTTTATCACCACATATAGACGAGAAGGGCATAAGAAGAGTATATGGGAAGATCTCCCTCTCCGGACCTTCTATGAATCTCCTGCTAGCGATATTCTTCATATGCATGATGAGTGTGGGCGGGATCGTTGCAGAAATATCATATATTGGACTTAGAATTAACCTTTGGCTCGCAGCGTTCAACCTCTTGCCATTTCCCCCACTTGACGGTTCTAAAGTCTTTGCCTGGTCGAAAATAATATGGGCAATATTCGCTGTTCCAACATGGATATTTGTTCTGTTCATATCGTGATTTTTGCCCTCGATTGCCCAGCTCAGATAAGAAGATCGCTAAACCTTAAATTTCCTAATGCTCAACCTTCTAATGGTCTTTCTTATGAATGGAATAGATTATGAGGTCTCTTTGCTTAGAGACTTGGTAGAGATAGACACTGATGTGATGAAAAAAGCGGGATACTCCGATTGTGCCTCTCTAATAAAAGAAAAAATGAAGGAGTTAGGACTGAAAGTCGAAGTCTTTGACCCAAATTTGGCTGACGGGATAAAGCGTCCCAGCGTTATTGGTACCTTAGATGTTGGATCGGACACAACAATAGGATTCGTCACTCATTATGACGTGGTGCCTCCTGGTGAGGGATGGACCAAGCCTCCTTTTAGACTTACTTTAGATGATGGAAAAGCCTATGGAAGGGGAGCCGCAGATGATAAGAGCGCCATAGCAGCTTCTCTGGGCGCTGTAAACATTGTGAGAGACAATGCGCGATTTAACATTAAAATTATTGCATCTCCTGAGGAGGAAATTGGGGGAGAGTGGGGAATAGGTTACCTGATGCGAATGATTGGAATTAATTTTGATTTTGGAATAATTGTTGACTCAATGCCAAATATTGTATCAATAGGAGCCAGCGGAATAGTACAAGGAGAGATTAAAGTCGTTGGTAAGCAAGGGCATGCAGGATACCCCCACAGGGCAATCAATCCAGTTCACGAACTCTCTAAGTTGATAAATGAATTTGAAAAATTCATCAAGTTGCGCGAAGGAAAACTCTCTTCAGCAGATGCACCTCCGGGATCTCCAAAGAAGAAGGTTTGGGGGCGGCTTTCTTTCACCATGCTTGGTGGCGGTATAAAAGAAAATGTAATACCTTCAGAGGCTTGGACTCGTTTTGATATGCGCTTACTACCTGAAGAAGATCCAGAGGTTGCTAAGAAAGAAATGCTAGAGTTTTTTGAGAGTGTTAAAAATGTCATAAAGGGTTTTGCGACAATTTCCTTTAAAGGTACGGATAGAGGTTATTTGACTTCTCCAACAAACAGATTCGTTAAGTCTTTTGTCGAGTCGACGAAGATCGTATTTGGTTCGCCCTTACCACTCGCTGCTTCATTGGGAGGGGATGATGGTAGATTTCTAGCGGACAGAGGAATACCAGTTGTGAGCTATGGCACAATTGCGGAGGATACGAACTTTCATGGTGTGGACGAGTATGTGCATCTCAAAGATTTAAAGAATGTGAGGGACGTTTTCGTAAACTTCATAAAGAGAAACTAAATTATGGGCGAGGTAAATGGAATAATGTGATGCTGTATTTATTTTATTTTCATATGGTTTATATTTAGCCATTTGTATCTAGGAAGAATCTGTAAATGGTGGCGGGAGAAAAATCTATGAAACCTTATCTAGTCGTGGCTAGCATTAACCCTCTAATAAACTTATTAGACGAGATTGAGGAGCTCGTCAAAACTTCGACAAAGGTGATAGTCATCGATGAGGGAGATTCTTTAGTCCGTGAAAAGAACGACAAGATCCTGAAAGAAGTAGAAAGAAGTTATTATGGTCCAGCCGAGCGCAGAAATTGGTTCAGGGAAAGGTTCGGTCAATTTTATGAAAAATATGCATCAATAGTTCCTGAAAGGGCACATGCAGAGACAAGTTTTGGGTTTCTTGTTGCTCTAGAAGAAGGTGCAGATTTTATAATCGAATTGGACGATGACGTCCTCATAAAAGGGCTTATTGAAGGGCACCAATCGAATTTGTTTGAGAATTCGGGGGAGACCGTTTACTCCAAATCGAAGTGGTATAATACGTTGGATCTGCTAGTTCTTAATTCTGATGGCAGATATTTCCCCAGGGGGCACCCCTATGCTATTGAGACAAGGGTTGAAGATTATAGGTGGCAAAAACAAGGAGGATGTTGTGTCCTAAACATGGGGCATTGGTTAGGAAACCCTGATTTTGATGCGCTTACTATCCTATATAATGGCGGGCTAGACGGGAGGTGTAAGATTTTCGGAGAAAGCGTAAAAAAAGAGAAAGTAATAGTAGGCAAAGGTACATACTTCGCAGTGTGCAGTATGAATACTTCGTTTGTCGCAAAGGTTGTACCAGCCTTCTACCAGCTGTATATGAATGTCATGGGGATTGACCGGTTTGATGATATTTGGTCTGGTCTGTTTCTAAAGCGAATAGCAGATCATTTGGGAGACCTTGTATGTCTCGGCAAACCGATAGGGATACATGAAAAGAGACCAAGGAGCACATTCAACGATCTCAGGAAGGAATTAGAGGGCATGATTATTAATGAGTGGTTGTGGAAAGCGGTTGACAATTGTGATCTTTCAGGCAGTAGTTATGCGGATTGCTATCTTTCCTTGGTAGAAGCCTTAAAGACTGAAATAAACAATATGAGTAATGAGGTCTTCAAAAAATTCATGTCAATTCAACTTGATAAGATGCGGCTTTGGGTTGAAACAATAGATGCCATATATTAAATTGTTTTAATATTGGAGTCAATTTTAACAGCTCTTCTATTGATAATTTCCTATTTATATTAATTTTTAACACTTTCTTTGCGAGAAAATTTGATATTGGCTCATAGAATGTAAGAGAAGCCAATTGTGGTAACTGTTACTATAAAGATTGAGATTATCACGCCAATTAGAATAGCAAAAGTTGACTTTTTTAGTTCTATGCCAAACAGATATGCCAAAACGCTTCCAGTCCAAGCACCAGTCCCAGGTATTGGCAATGCTACAAAAATGGTTAAGCCGATGAAACCGTACTTTTTAATTGTTGGACCGCCTCTTTTTCTAAGGTTATCTATGTAACGTACAAAGAGTCGCTTAAGATAACTATGGTCATCTCTCGTGTTTATCCACCGCTCTATACTCTGCATAGTCAATAGTAAAAATGGAAC
>JACIVQ010000030.1 GCA_014361445.1 Methanosuratincolales archaeon
ATACTTAACGATCGCATAAAACCAAGAGGTTTTATTCTATACACCAGCTTATTCTACTTAAGGGTAATGTTATGCGTATGTATTTTGCATCCGCATCAACAAGGTTCAAGTGCAAAAGATGTGCAAAATGCTGCTCCTTCGACGTTTCACTGACAGATGAGGAGTTAAGGGAATTAGGTGAGAATGCTGACCTAAAGTGGCGAACAACGAAGAAGGTCGTCAGAAACGGGATACCTGTCTGCTGCTTCTTGGAAGGCAATATCTGCACATTGTACGAAAAGAGGCCCAAGGTCTGCAGAGTTTACCCTTTCTTCGCAATTTGCGAGGAGGATTTGAAAGCCCTAAAGATACCTATCCCAAAAAGCGCTGTGAGGGTTGAATATGCGGGGGCAACTTATTTTATAACTTATGATGATAAATGTCCTGGTTTGGGAAGTGGCAACACACCAAATTGGAAAGAAATTGTCGAACTTTCATATTTTTATACAAACGAATGCAGATGTTAATCCCCTATAAAGACTCGATTTTTGACACGAATTCTTTTAGTTTATCGGCATATTCATTGCTTACAACATCTCTGCGCCTGAACATGGCAGTAGCCACAGGTTCCTTCTGACAAGCCTCTCTCATTTCCTTGAATATGTTCGGGGCATCTTTCATTGAAAGCGTGCAAAAGAATGCCACTTTTTTAATTTTATCCTTATTATTAACTATGTAAGTTCTTATCGGAGAGGAGATATTTCCTGCCCAGACAGGCGTTCCTATAACAACTAGATCGTATTGGGCTGGATCGTACTTTGTCTCGGCGATCACTGTAAGCTTACGGCGGGCGGCATCATACCCCGAGCGTAAAAATCCAATAATTCCGGCTCTATTTTTTGTGTCTTTGATCTCTTCAAGATCTCCTTTTACAATTTCAGCAATTTTTTGTGCGACGAGACGTGTTGTTCCAGTTCTTGAGTAGAAAACTATCAATGTTTTCATATTCATATTTTTAAATATATAGGATCGCCCAATTTAAGCATTAATTAGGACAACGTCATTGATTTGCTCAAGTTGCATTCTTTACGATGAATATTTTGTCGATCTCATTATATGAGATGATTATGAGAACTTGTTTTAATGAACTATTTATGGTGCCCCTCTGAACGTCAATTTGATTTTATCTGCTCCAATAAATATAGAGAAAATATTTAGGAAGATAGTAGATATATGGAAGAGTCGCTACGGAAGATGTGAATGGGGCCGTAGTCTAGCTTGGACTAGGATGCAAGCCTGGGGCGCTTGTGATCTCGGGTTCAAATCCCGACGGCCCCACCATGGGAACCTTCCACTTTCGTTTTTTAGCTAATATTCGGCTTATTTTTCACGCCCCCTCTCTATATCACTCTACATCCCCTGCTCCTCTCTTAACCTCTCGAACTTCGACCACACAATGCCTCTCATTTTTAAGAGTTCAATTCCATAAATCTTAATAACAATTTCCAGAGCCTTTTTCTCGACCATCCATGCAAAAGAAGATCTCTGTGACTCTTGCTTTCATAATATTACTCTGCGTGACTTTGTACTCTGGCATCTACGCTAACTCGATTTCAAAAGCAGAGATCGTTCACTTCTGGATAGCTGTACCTGCTGGTAATGTCACTGAACCGATAACCGTACGTGGTGTCGGTCCACCAATCAACATGGCCCCCCTGATAATAGACTTGGATTCAAGAGGGTTTCCTAAGAGGCTACTCAACCCTGATGTGGAGGCGATATCTACCCACTGGTTATACAACGTTGGCAAAAAACCAGTGAAGATCGGTCTTGACCTTGTGAACACCACTTTTCCTGTGGAATGGGAGGTTAAAGCCAACTGGCCTTACGATTCCGTCACGCACACCTTCACTAAGCCTCTGCCTCCAGGCCAGAGGATCCCTAATCTCTCCATCGACTGGGTCTTCAGAATACCCGCATATTACATGGATGAGAAGGTGATTTATGAAGGCGGTTTATTGGTGTTTGACGCAGACTCTGGTCAACCGCTGACATTCATTCCTATAATGATCGTCAGGGGAGGAACAATCGCGCCCCAAGGAGGTGCGGGCAGTTGTCATTAGAGGTAAGGAAGCAAACACTCTTTAAGAACAAATATCGGTACATCTCATGGATCTTGGGTTTTCTTTTCTTCGTAGGACCATTCGCTTTTCTCACAAGGATCGTCTACTATGCTCTTGGCTACATAACCCAGCCGGATCTTCACACCATCTGCCTAAGAATGCCGCTTGATTGGGTATTTTCGGGCAGATTATTCAACTTGCTTGGTAATCCAGTAATGACTGGCTTTACTATAATCGTGCTTGTTACCGCACTCTTAGCCGGACCCTTGTTCTGCGGGTGGCTTTGTCCAGTCGGATCTCTCAGCGAAGCCGTCAGCCGCGCCCTCCCAATACCAAAAAAGTTCAGGCTACACATAAAGGACACGAATATCACAAGGAGCCTCAGGTACGGCTTTCTCACTGGTTTCGTATTGGTCTCTGTCCTTGTTGGGCTTGGATATGCCGGTGTGAGTAGTATCTGCTGCCGGTACTGCCCCTCCTCAGTCTTACAGAACGTTGTTGATGGTTTATTGATCAGCCCCTCTGCCCTTGATTATTGGCATAGCGGCTCGATTCTGGCTCTATTCTTCTGGCTCTTGATAGGCGGGCTCTTCACTCATGGTGGGAGGGGGTGGTGCATCCTCTTCTGCCCGCTGGGGGCGGTATCTGGCTTGGTCCACAAAATAGGTGCTAGACTCGGGTTCTACCGGACTGTTAAAAATGAAAATAATTGTACTAAGTGTAGGTCTTGTTCAGATGTTTGCCCGATGTGGGCCATAAGTCCCGGCGGTTCCATAGAGAGAACCCTCTGCATAAACTGCAGGGAGTGCATAAACAAATGCCCTGCCCATGCGTTTACCATGGTATGGGGGCGAAAAAAGGCGATCTAGTTGATAATGGAGAATATTAAAAAGAGATTCAGGTTATTAATTTTATTTATCCTTTCAGCCTCAAGTATGCCCACGGTTTACCTTCTGCAAACTTTTCAGATATGTAGACTATCGTGTGCAACATGCCCGCTCGGAGGAGCTTGTATAATCGCCTTGCCTATCATTTTGGTTATTGTTTTGTTTTTTAAATTTGCTAGGAAAGTGAAGACTTTGATAAAACGCCCGAATGGATGAAAGTGCTGAGGAGCGCCCGACCTCAGCTGATCCTGAAGCGCCTCTCAAAAGTCTATGAAATGCGTACAGATTTCTATCCTACAAACCTTCAAACATGCTATCTTTGCGTTTAGAATATTTACCACCATTTCATACTATATCTCAATTCAATCGGTTCTTCTTCTTTGTTTGGTTTTCTGAAAATGAAGAGATGTTCGTGGCATATCAGTAGAAAATCAGTCCAAAACCTTTTACCAACCGGTTTAACGACCCAACATTCTTCTGCTGTCTTGGCCAAGCCCTTCCACCTCTCACCGGTTTTTTTAACCTTCCACTGGTGCTTTATGACGTCTTCTCTGAGTATGAAACCTACATCCAAAAAAGTCTGCATGACCCTGAAAGCTAAGGGCACATAGTGCCTGTGCTTTCTCGTGTCGCCCACTAATACGGCGCAATACCTTCCTGGTCTCAGCACCCTATAGCTTTCCTTTGCTATCTCTCTCATTCCTTCCAAAAAGCCTTCTATAGACGCCTTTGAGAGATCACCATCTGATGATCCGTTCTTTGAGTATTTTATAATGCCTGCATAAGGGGGGTGGGTTGCTACCAGGTCTACGCTTTCATCCTCTATCAAGTTCAGGTTTCTTGCGTCCCCTTGGTATAACTTAATCTCTGGACTTTGAATACTCTCATCCCCTTCTATATTAAAGTTCAACCTATCCCAGCACAAGATTAGCGCTTCAAAGTTAATGTCTACGCCCAATGCCCTTCTTCCCAAAAGCTTACACTCTACTAACGTGGTCCCTCCCCCACACATCTGGTCCAGCACAGTCTCGCCTGGTCTACTATATCTTAATATGACGTTCCTTACGAGCTGCGGTGGCCAATTCCCCCTATAATCGCCTCGGTGAGTCGCCCAGTCCCCTCTCTCCGGGAAAGACCAAACAGTCGTCTCTTCAAGCTTAAAATCCCTTGGCTGATACTCTTTGATCTCTCGCCGAATACCTATCTCTAGCTCAAAACCTTCGATCAAAATTTTTTTGTGAGCCTTTATATAATCAAGGTAATCATTGAAGGTTACCTCGCGCATGGGTGCATACCTGCGAGTATTATGGGCCCCCATTTTACTTCAGCTCAACAAAATCATTAACATCAGTCCTTTAATTTAAAGTGTGAGATCAAACATATTGCATTCGCCCCAACTGGAAATATTTACAACAATTCCCACCAACAAAGCCCTTGGATCTACAAAGTTTTATGATTAGCAAGATTTTTATTTAGGCATGTGTAAAGTTACCCGTCCGACGCCAAGGGGCGCCCTCTCCTGTCAGAATAGGAACCCCTTTATAAAGCGGGCGCCCATCCTTGGCAATCCTTTAAAATCGACCTAATTATCTTTAGCACAAACAAATTAACACCGTGAGCGGGAAATCCCACATGCTTTAGCGGTGGGATGAAGGCGAACACATTTTATATTTTGTTTATACTTATTCATAAGTGAGTGTAAATGAGGACAACCATAGCAGTTTCAAAAGAAGTGAAGGATGCCCTCGATAAACTGAAGGTCCACCGCAGAGAGACATACGAAGAAGTGATAAGAAGGCTGATCGAGAAGTGCAAGTCAAGCTGACATACAAGTTCAGGCTCTACCCTAAGCCAGAGCACGAGGAGAGGCTACTTGAAACTTTGGAGCTTTGCAGGCAGACCTACAACTACTTCTTAGGACAATGGAACGGAAAGGAGAATATACCGGGCAGGCTCGAGCTCCAATCCCAATTACCAAGGCTGAAGAGGGAGAAGCCTGAGCTCGCTAGGGTTTACTCCAAAGTTCTTCAGATGGTCCTCTACCAACTTTATTCTAACCTGAGGGCTTTATCGCAACTGAAGAAGAAAGGTAAAAAAGTTGGGAGGCTCCGCTTCAAAGGCAAGGGATGGTATAAAACCTTCATTTACAATCAGAGCGGGTTCAAACTGATAAAGACTGAGAAACGGCTTGGCATCTTACATTTATCCAAGATCGGAGACATTCCAATCAGAGTTCACAGACCCGTCGAAGGATCAATAAAGCAGGTCATAGTAAAGAGGCACAACTCTGGGAAATGGTTCGCCTGCATATGTGTAGAGAAAGAGGTTGAGGTAAAAAGGGAAGAGCCTATGAGAGTTGTAGGCATAGACGTTGGAATAAGGTACTTCCTCACGGACACCGATAGGAGGCAGATAGAGAACCCAAGGTTCTACGAGAAGACCTTAGAGAGGATAAGGGTTCTACAGCACTGGCTCTCGAGGAGGCGTAGAGGCTCAAATTATGAAAAAACAAAAATAAAGCTCGCAAAAGCCTACGAGAGGCTAGTGAGCCAGAGGGACGACTTCCTCCACAAGCTCTCAAAATTCTACGTGAAGAATTACGATGTGATCTGCGTCGAAGATCTACAGATCAAGAACATGGTCAGAAACCACAACCTATCCCAAAAAATACTAGACGCCTCTTGGGGGAAGTTCATCCGCCTACTCCACGAGAAGGCTGAGAGAGCCGCTTGTGTTCGTGTAGTTGTGGATGTACCCCCAAAAGGCACATCCGAAGGTCTAAGCTACAATAATCCCTATAGGGATTTTATATCCGCATGTAGGATAAAGATGAGGGGATGGGGCAGCCCTGATCCGCCTGCCGAGGCGGAGCCTCTACTGGTAGAAATACCAGCAAGCTCCATCATTGAAGCAGGAAGCCCACAGCCTTCAGGCGTGGGTAGCTCACGACCACGGAGAGTTTGGAACATCGGCTACGGCTCACTCTCTAAGGAGCGCTTTTTAACACTTATGAAAGCGCATAATATCAATATAATTGTAGATGTCCGTCGATGGCCAACTTCCAAGATTGATCATTTCAAAAAGGAAAATCTTGAGTCACTACTTCAAGGCGCAGGGATAAAATATGTTTGGCTTGGGCATAAATTGGGGGGCTTTAGAAAAGGTGGATACAGAAAGTTCATGGACTCACCGGAATTTGATGAAGGCATCCGTAATTTAATCTCACTATCAGAGAGTGGCAACTTATGCATCCTTTGTTTGGAGCCCGACCCTAAAAGGTGCCATCGTCGTTATATAATCGAGAGGTTATCCTCTCTTGGCTTTGACATTTCAAATATTGAGTATTAAACTTCAAATATTGATTATTAAATTAAAAAACTAATATTATAACAATTTTCTACATATTATACTTCTACTTATATACGTCAGTATACGTAAATTTTAATTGATGCTTTTATATGCAGCTCCCTTTTCAACTCAAGGCACATCAAATCTGCAACCATAGAATTGGATCTGGCGGCTATAGTCCTAACTCTACAAGGATCTTTTCATAGACTTGGTAAGACCGAAGTTTCTTGTAATTTTTAAGCAACTCCTTCAGTTTAATATCGTCCCAAGAAAGGTGCACTCTCAGGTACTCTGCGGTCGTCTTCTTAAAGAAGAGGTAGCCTGCTATTGAAACTATATTCCGGCACATTCTTTCTCTACTCGCACTCTCAAAATCTATGATTCTTGGGGTGCCTTTCTGGTCTATTAGGACATGTTTCTTAGCGTCAGACAACTCTCCATGGTCTATTCCCATACTATCCAATGTCCAGCACTGCTCTAACAAATCCTTAACAACCTTCCTCACATTATCTCTCTCTCTTTGAATTTTCAACCACTTTGAAAAAAATTCGCCCCTTATGTATTCCATGGCGATAACGGTGTCTTTAACTGCTATGACCATAGGGCCTATACCTGCCCTATTGACCTCTTTGAGAATATCTCCTTCTCGGTCAAGAGATTTTCTATCGGCATCTGACCTGAGGACCTTTAAGGCGATCAATTCCCCTTCTAACAGACCTAACAGAACTATGCCTACGCAACCTTTGCCAAGGACTTTAAAATTTGTAAGATTTACATGACCATGGGATAAGACGCCCTTTACTCCTATTCCTCTCAAGTCATCCAACACTTTCCTATAATGTACTTCTGAAAAATGTGGATATGAGAGAATATTCTTTATCCTTTCATCATCTATTGAAATCACTTCAACCATATAGGTCTCTTCCTTAAAAAAACATGGATCTCCTCAACCAATCTTGGCTCTTTGGTGCAGAGCTCTGCGATCTCATCATCCACATACAACTCGAAGCCCTTCTTGACTTCTTCCATAACGTCCTTGCTCATCTGTAAAATGGGTAGCTCCTCCTCCAAGAGCTCCTTTGCATCTGTGTACTTCCTCCTGAGCTCGACATACCAGCGTTCTCCTCTAATCGAGGGTCCTGCTAAAACGTTCTTCCCTTCCATATGCTTCCCAAGGAATTTTTTCACGTCTTCATGGTACCACACCTTCGGTCCTTGGCGAATCTTACCCAACCTCAGCCTCCTACTCTCAAGTTCAAAAATGAAGACTACGTGTTTTTCTTCGTCGCTCCAAGCTTTTTGGTCTAAGACCTTAAACTCATATCTTTCAAAAAGTCCGACGATCTTCATTAGGCTCCTCTGGATCTCTCCCCACAAGACATCTGAAGGGAGTATTGGGCATCCAGTCTTTACAACTACCAACGAAACCCCTCTCTCTTTAATTTTTTCCAAGACTTTGGAGGCGTCTACCTCTTCTTTTGTAGGGAAGAAATATTCGATGCTCGGCCCTTCTATGAATCGCTCCGCGGCGGCTATGAAGGTCGCATAGCACTGTAAAGAGACCGCAGCGGCGGCATTCCTCCTTCTGTCCACAGGATCTATTATTATCAGGGGTGAGTCGAAGACCTGCTCTGGCTCTCCCTCTCTGTAGTATTTCATGTAATCTATGACGGTTCTCCCCCTCCACTTTGCAGCTTCTTCTAGCACTCGTTGGAAGCTGCCATAGTTGATCACGAGCAGCTCGCAGAGGTAACCAGAGAAGCCGCCGACTTTCAGTTCTGCCCCATATACTCCTATCCCTTTCATGAACTGCTTCAAGAGCCTCACATCGTCTTTCATCCTCTCGTCCATTTTGCTCAAAACGAACTTCGTATGCAAGGGTGTTCTGTCCACAGCGGTAACAGGTCTTTCTCCCTCCTCGATCTCTACACTAGGGACGATCTCCACCGTGTAACCGTCTACGGTGGCCTCAACGTACGGATGCTCGGCGTATCCGAGCCTCCATCCCTCCCCAACGCCCGATTTGGCAATTTGGAGGCCCACCTCTTTGAGAACATCTTTAGGGGTTCCGCGCGGGAAGATTATGAAGAGATCTATGTCCCTGTCAGTGGATACCCATGTATCTTTGGCCAATGAGCCCTCTACTTCAACCCTGACATTTAGCCCCTTAGCCATCGCTTCTCTCTCTATTTTCCTCTTTATACTGTCCAAAACCCCCATGACCTTCTCGCGGTCCTTGGGCTTTGGCTTTACTCTCTCTAAGACCTCTGCCAGAACTTCTTTGAGGGCGCTCATTGTTTGAACTCAACCTCTCTCAAGTCTGAGTATATCGGTCCCTTGGGAGTCAGTTTACTCATCTTTAAAACCAACCTCTCAGCGACGCATGAACCAAAACTGTGCCCCCTGTACTTCTCCAGCACCTGAACCAGCCTATCCCTGTTCCTTGGACTCCTGACCCTTCCGACGGTGATATGTGGGACAAAATCCCTCTCCCGCTCGAATCCAAGCTCAGCCAACCCGGAGTCAAGCTCCCTCTGAATCTTAATGATCCTCTCCCTCCCGTCACCTATGCCGACCCAGACCACGCGGATCATCCTCCAATTGGGGAATACCCCGACACCTTCTACTTTCATTACAAACTTCTCTTCCCTCAACCCGCTCATTACATCGTAAACTTTCTCAACGGTATTTGGATCTATCTCTCCAAGAAACTTCATCGTAACATGTAAGTTTTCTATTTCAACTAGCTTTATGTCCGCTCCCACAGAGTCTATCTCCTTCTCAAACTCTCCGATTTCGCGTCTCACTTCTTCGGATATATCGAGCGCGAGGAATGCCCTTATCCTTTCCATAACACCACCTGATAATCGTTATATCCTTGGTAATAATTAATCTCTTGCATGGTCCTTTTATTCTGCATCACTGGCATGCCTGGCTCAGGAAAGTCTGTTATATCTGAGACCGCAAAGTCGCTCGGCATGAAGGTCGTGGTAATGGGTGACATAATAAGGGAGGAAGCTGAGGCCAGGGGTATCAAAAAGACCCCTGCTTCCCTGGGCGAGCTGATGCTCTCCCTCCGTAAAGAGGAGGGAAATGACATAGTAGCCAAGAGGTGCCTCTCCAAAATCTCAGGAGCTAAATTTGCCGTCATAGAAGGCGTCAGGAGTCTTGAAGAGCTCAACTATTTCAAAAGAAATGCCAAAGTCGTCCTTTTGGCAGTGCACGCCTCCCCAAACACAAGGTTTCAGAGGTTGCTGAAAAGGGGCAGACCGGATGATCCAAAGGACCTTAAGACCTTTGAAGAAAGGGACATGAGGGAGCTCCATGTTGGCATAGGCTCAGTAATCGCCCTCGCCGATAAGGTATTCATCAATGAGGGCACTATAGAAGAGTTAATTAAGTCCGTAAGGGAGTTTTTTGAGAGGGAGATCCGTGGAGGTCAAAGTGTTAGTCCAGGTTGAGTTACACCCTACCGAAGACGAGTCCAAGGTCATGAAGGCTCTATCAAATATGACGGGAGTCGAGTCCTTCACGAAACACGTCCAGGGGAACCGTGCTTACATCGTACAGGAGGGCGATGCCTCCCTATTGTCAAAGCTGAGAGCCCTGCTGAGGAGGGAGCGCATACTGGACGCTGCGCGGAAGGTCATGCTTTCTGGGGTCGAAGGCTCCACAATCACCTTTCACCTAAATAAGCAGGTCGCGTACGCAGGTCATGTGAGTTTTTGCATGCCTGAGGGTGAGTCGCCGCTAGGTCCGATAACCTTCCACATCAAGGCAGAGGATCCGAAGGCGTTAATAGATTGGTTAGCCACAAAGACGATAGACGGAATCCCCGTCGATGAGCTATGGAAATCGGGATCTCAACACTTTGCACCGTCGGAAAGACGTTCAAGGTAATCGACGAGCTCCTCTCCCTAAAAATAACCCTCCTTGAAGTTTTGGACGAGTGGAAGGACCGCTTGACAAAGACAAGGGTAAAAGCCCTGAATGAGCTCAGCGCATCATACCCCCTTAAGTACACGGTCCACGGGCCCATTCTCGATCTCAACATCGCCTCATCAAACCCTAGGATAAGATCTTGTGCTTTGAAGATCATCTTTGAATCTATGAATAGGGCTCACGAGATAGGTGCCAAAGCTTATATCCTCCACCCAGGTCTAAGAACCCCGCTTGATAACCTCGTGCCCGGGGTAAATAGTTCTCTTAACTTGTATTCCTTGGAAAAAATATTGAATTACAGCGAGAAGATGGGGCTGAGAGTCGCCATAGAGAACATGCCAGGGAATACCCCTTGCCTACTCCAGAGGGCTGAAGAATTCTTGGCCCTCATGGATAATGGTCTACCCATTTATGTCGCTTTGGACGTTGGACACGCTAACACCACCTCTCAGCTAGATTCCTTCCTCTCAAAGATAAACGACCAGATCATCCACTTGCACCTTCACGATAACTCCGGCAACGACGACGAGCACAAGGTCATAGGAGAGGGTACAGTTGACTGGGATCTCATAAAGACAAAGGTTCACATAGATAAGGTCTCAGCCGTAGTAGAGAACAACAATCTTGAGGATGCGAAAAAATCATTCATAAGGGCAACTCAGCTCTTCAGCTCATAAGTACTGAGGTCCCTCGCCACTTCTACATTCTGGAATATCCTCTTTGCCTCGTCCTCTAACACCTTGGCGTCCGGATACCTGCTGCTGATATGTGTGAGGATCAGTCTCTTTACGCCAGCAGAGACTGCAACCCTGGCAGCATCCTCTGCAGTGGAGTGCCCCTCCTCTTGTGCCCTCTCTGCTAGTTCTGATCCGAAGGTCGACTCGTGGATGAGAAGGTCTGCCCCCCTCGCCAATTCCACAACCTTCTCGCAGTACCGTGTGTCTCCAGTGTACACTATGCTTATCCCTGGAGAAGGCTCCCCGAGCACGTCCTTTGGCTCTATGACCTTACCATTCGGGAGGACCACTTTTCTACCTGACTTGAGCGCCCCCCAGAATGGCCCCTCAGGGATCCCCAGTTCCTTTGCCCTCTCTGGGAGGAACTTCCCTTGGCTGGCGCCGAATGTTACCCTGTAAGACATGTTGGCTCTTGAGTGGTCTGACCATACCCCTCTAACCACTACGTTTTTACTGGAAAAGACCTCCCCCTCCTCAACCTCAAATATCGAAAGATCGAAATTGGGCTCAGACATTGTTGAGATGGTAGTCTCATATATGAAATCCTTAAGCCCTCTTGGTCCATAAATTTCCAAAGGGTGAACCCTATTCAACAAATTCATGCTCTGTATCAATCCCGGTAAACCGAATACATGGTCGCCATGTAGGTGGGTGATGAGGATCTTCATCCTCTTACAGAGACTGTAGCCTGCCTTCATCATCTGCCGTTGTGTCCCCTCCCCGCAGTCCATTAAAATGATCCCTCCGTCCCCCTCCAAAATGACTGCTGGGAGCCCTCTATCGGGTGTCGGTAGCCCTCCAGAGGAACCGAGTATAACGACTCTAACCTGCAACCCTCTCCACCACCACTATAGAGCGCGTTAGTGACTTATGAACCCTCATGATGTGCACCTCGTGAAGCCTAAAACCCGACTTTATGGCAACCTCCTGTATGGCAACCTCTTGGGGGGCTGCGATGCATATCCTCCCTCCATCCCTGACGACCTCGTAAGCCTCCCTCATAAACTCACTCAGTATGCTTTTCACACTCTGGCCCTTCGTGGATGTTCCCCTACCATAGGGCGGATCCGTGGCTATCCCGTCCACCTTCTTGAAAGGAAGCCTCCTCGCGTCCCCAAGTATCAGCTCGGCATCGAGCCCATAGTGCCTCAGGTTTCTGGCGGCACCCTTGATCATCCTTCTATCGAGGTCCAATCCATATGTGTGGAGGCCGAGCAGAGCAGCCTCTATGAGAAATCCGCCAGTCCCGCAGAAAGGATCTAGAAAATTCTCTCCTTTCCTGACCTTGGATAGGTTCACGAAGGCTCTGGCTATCTTTGGCTCGAGCACTCCGGGGTGGAAGAACGGTCTTGTCTTGGGCCTCCTTTGAGCGAAAGCCCTCCTGTCCGTCCGAAAGTCCTGCTTAAAAAGGAATACCCCGCAATCTGTTATGACTCCTCTTATCCAGACCTGCGGTGATTCCAGATCCACGCGGGAGTCGGTCACGTTCTTGACATATTCCCCAACCAGCCCTTCTAATTTAGATGAGGAAAACTCCCTCCAATGCTCCTTTACCCTAGAAACCCTTACCCCGAAGCTCCTTCCTCTCAAAAAACTCCAGTCCGTGTAGCCACACGCCTTGCGCAGCTCATCCACAGAGGGTCTTGATTGGAGTATTAACGCACCTCCCTCCATCACATAGGCTGCCCTTTTCTCAAGGTGTTTTCCTGTCTGCTCGCCCCCCTCTATAACCATCACTTGATCACAACGCTTCAACTCTCTAAACTCGACGCCCTCACTTTCAAGTATGGCAAAAACCTCCGAATATGGGAGGGAGGGGTGCTCCCCTGAAAGGAGGAGCAAGATCGGTCTCTTCTCGCTCAACTTTTGCTTAGCTCCCTTGCGATGAGCTGCGCCACCGTGATCCTGCTGACTTCACTCTCTATTGTGTCCGTTCCTATAACCTCATCCACCCCTGCCTGCCTCATCTTCAAGAGCGCATCCCCGACTAGGAGCGGGTGTGTACACACGGCGATCACCCTCCTTGCACCCTCCCCCTTGACTATCTTGGACGCGCTCGCGATGGTCCCGCCTGTGCTGATGAGGTCATCGGCAATCACCACATCTCTCCCCTCTGCTTGGACCTTTTCACCTTTGACAGTTATGGCTCCACTTATCCTGTCCCTGGACTTCTCAAAGTTCCCATACTCTGCCCCCAATCTCTCGCCTATGGTCTGGGCAATCTTAAGGGCACCCCTGTCAGGTGAGAGAATGTATGGCTCAACAAGTTCAATACTTTTCAGATAATCAGCTATCGCCTCTGCCGCACGGATGTTCTTGGCACCTATCCTGAAGACCTTTAATGAGAACTCCTTATGAATATCAACCGTGAGAAATTCGTCCGCCCCTGCCCCTTCTATCAGCTTGAATATCGTGTTTATACTTATGGCCTCGCCCTCCCTGAATCTGCTATCCTGTCTGGCATATGCCATATAGGGTACCACTGCCCTAACTTTCTGTGCCCCTAAGTCCTTCAGCGTATTTATCAGGAGTAGGAGCTCCAAAACCCTCTTGTCGGGCTGAGGGTAGGTGGTGTGTATAAGCACAACCTCCTCCCCTTTCACATCTTCCGGAAGCCTTAGGTAGGACTCGCCGTCCGGAAAATTCTTGTATTCTACATTAAAATTTCTCACTCCAAGGATTTGGGCTACCTTGCCCCCAAGCGTTATTGAGGAAGGTCCTGACACAAGTATCATACAAAAACGCTCCAAACTCTTATCTTTAGGATCCTCTTAAGAGTTTTATGGAGTGGTCGTATTGGAAGCTATGCTTTACGAGAGGCTGGACTCTGCGGTAAGGTGCAACCTCTGTGGATGGCGTTGCACCATTCAACCTGGCAAGAGGGGTACCTGCGGCGTCCGCGAGAACCGGGGCGGCGTCCTTCACACACTAGTCTACGGTAAGGCGATATCGTATGCTGTAGATCCAATTGAGAAGAAGCCCCTCTATCACTTCCATCCCGGGAGCACCGCATTCTCAATTGCGACTGTGGGTTGCAATTTCAGGTGCATATTCTGCGACAATTGGAGCATAAGCCAAGATCGTGGCATAAAAGGAGAGGATCTCCCTCCTGAGGAGGTAGTTTCCATGGCAAAGAACGCAGGGTGCCAGTCCATCAGTTACACCTACACCGAGCCCACCATCTTCTTTGAGTACGCTTACGACACCGCGAGGATCGCCCATAGGGAGGGAATACACAATACCTTCGTCACTAACGGCTACATGACCCCAGAGGCCGTCGACACCATCGACGGTTACCTTGATGCGGCGACAGTTGACTTCAAGGGCAGCGGAGACCCGGACTTCTACAGGTCTTTCTGCAAGGTAACCAACACAGAACCCATCTACCAGTCACTTCTCGAGATGAAGCAGAAGAAGATCTTCATAGAGATAACAAACTTGATCGTCACAGGCGGAGGGGACTCCAAGGATGCTTTCCTTAAGCTAGTTAGGTGGATAATAGACAACCTGGGGGACGACATCCCTCTCCACATACTCCGCTTCTTCCCCAGCTATATGTACACAAGTAGCCCTCCGCCCCCCGTATCGTTTCTGGAGGAACTCTGGAAGATCTCAAAATCCGAGGGCCTCAAATATGTATACCTCGGGAACGTCCCAGGTCACAAATACGAGAATACTTATTGCCCAAGGTGCAACAAGTTGTTGATAGAAAGGTTCGGATTCGAAGTCGGATCTATCCGTTTAAAAGGTAAAAGGTGTGCCTTCTGCGATGAAGAAATTAATGTAATCCTTTAAGTTGGGGGTGATGTAACATCTGGTATTTCCTGAGGCCAGATGCCGCATCCGCGCTTGAGGATCCTAAGGTCCTCTCGTCCCTTCCAAGATACGTCAGAATAGTTAAGAACAAAAGCGTAGCCAAGTTCAGGATCTCCCGGCTGATCCCGGTTGATTTCACTGATGATTTACCTATGGACGAACTCTGGAGATTGCACAGCAGAGCTCTAGAAGAAGAATCTGAACTGGAGAGGTCGCTCGACGCAGGGCGGGTCCGGTACAACGATCTGGAAGCCCCAAAGTCATCCCTTCTTCACCTGAAATCTCTGATCGCCGGTAAGATCATGGAAAGCTGCGTACTGTGCGAGCGGAGGTGTATGAAGGACAGGGTGCGGGGGGAACTTGGATACTGCAGAGTAGGAAAGGACATGTACGTCTCCTCTTACTTTGACCACATGGGGGAGGAACCTGAGATCGTTCCCAGCTTCACGGTATGCGACCAAAGGTCGGCCGAGTTAGCCTGGGATGTAATTTCAGGTGCCTCCACTGCCAGAACTGGGGCATAAGCCAGCAGATAGAGCGTGGAGACCTCTACGCAGAGAAGGAGCTAGCACTCTTAATCGATGATGCCAGGAGGAGGGGTTGCAGGAACCAGAACTGGGTGGGCGGGGATCCTATCCCGCACATACCATTCTGGCTGAGGGTCCTCCTCCACGAGAAGGAGAACATGCCTGTATTCTTCAACACAAACGGTCACTACTCCCTAGAGTCCTCGGAGCTCCTGAGGGGGGTTGTGGACATCTACAAAATAGACTTTAAGTACGGGAACGATCGATGCGCCGAACGCCTATCGGACGCCCCGAGGTATTGGGAGGTCCTTACCAGAAACTTGAAATTGGCAAAGAGACATGGTGAGTTACTAATACGAATACTGGTCCTCCCCAATCATCTAGAGTGTTGCCTCTCCAAGATCCTGGAATTCATAGCAAAAGAGCTGGGCAGAGATACACGCGTTAACCTAATGGATCAATATACACCCCACTGGAGAGCTAGGGAGGCTCCAGAGATCACGAGGCGCTTGAGCCATTCTGAGTGGAAGCTTGCCCTCCAAATGGCAGAGTCTTTTGGGCTGACTAATGTGATAACATGAGCCTTCTTCCGTTTTTCGAAACTATCCTTATTAATGCTGTTTGACCTAAGTAGAGTGTAGGGGTTTGGAGGTTATATGGTGGTATGTCCTGAGTGTGGAGGGGAGCTGAAGTTCGAGCCCTCCCAAAGGAGGTATGTCTGCCTAAGTTGCGGTCTGTCGCTCACCAGGGATGAGATCGACGAGATTAAGGCAAAATATGCCGCGACCACAGCCTCTGAAGATAAAGAGAGACTAAGAAAAGAGTACCTCAAATGGTGGTCCAGTAAAAAGTAAATGGGTAAAAATTGAAGGTAGGCAGGTGTCCACGATAATCGCAGAGATAATCAGCATAGGCAGAGAGTTGCTTATTGGAAGGACACAAAACACAAACGCTGTTTGGATCTCATCCCAACTACTGTCTGTCGGCATAGAAATCTCCAGAATCTCAATTGTTGGTGACAAGGTTTATGATATCTCGCGGGCGGTCTTAGAATCCCTCGCGAGGCGTCCCTCAATCATTATTACTACTGGTGGGCTTGGGCCAACATATGACGATCTCACGGTAGAGGGCATAGCATCTGCCTTAAAAATACCAAAAACCATGAACCCCAAGGCACTGGAACAGGTTAAGAGTAAATACCAGTCAATGGGGCTCGAGATGACTCCCTCTCGATACAAGATGGCAATGCTCTTGGAGGGGGCAGAGCCGTTAATGAACACGCTGGGCACCGCCCCAGGCATGATGATCGAATATGGGGGCACCACAATATTCTCCCTGCCTGGCGTCCCCTCTGAGATGATGGAGATGTTTAGCTCACAGGTTATGCCTAGAATTATGGAAAAAGTGCCTAGGAAAAGATTCTTAGAAAGGGTTATTGTTATTGAGGGCATACCTGAATCATCGCTGGCTCCTCTGATAGAAGAGTGGATGCCCAGCAGTGGAGGGGTGTACCTGAAATCCCACCCTGCTGGGAAAGAGCCCTCCCCAACCCTGGAGGTTCACCTTTCAATAATCGGTGATAATTTTGAGGAGATGAAATCTCTACTTTCCAGGGCTGAGGAATCTTTCATAAGATATGTCCTAAAGGCTGGTGGCAAAATAAAGGAGGCTCCAAGATGAATTTTGTCTACATTATGGGAACAGCAGGATCCGGAAAGTCCGCCTTAACATCTGCCTTGGCAGACAGGCTGAGATTCTCGGAGATAAATGTTGCTACCGTGAACCTCGACCCAGGGGTTAGGTGGCTTCCCTACAGCCCTGAGGTCGACATCCGCGACTATGTTAACTACGACCGTATGGTTGAGGACTATAGGCTAGGTCCTAACGGAGCATTAGTGGCATGCGTGGATGCCGCTGTAAATCACGTCTACGAGATGAGGGACGAGCTGGAAAGGCTGGAGCCTGATTACGTCATTGTGGACACACCTGGGCAGATGGAGCTCTTTGCATACAGGGACTCTGGCACGTTCATCGCTTCTGCCCTCTCTGGCGGCAACTTTTCAATAATATTTCTTGCAGATCAGGTCTTCTTAAACAAACCATCTGATTTTGTCTCTGTTCTACTGCTCTCATATTCAGTCCATGTGAGATTTCGCGCGCCACAGGTTAACTGCGTCTCTAAGATCGACCTTATCCCAGAGGAAGTACTGGAGAAGGCCAAGCTGTGGTCCTCGGACTCCGTCACTCTCAAGGACGCTTTTCTCTCAGAGACCGCAGATCTGAAGACTGAGATCTCAGAGAGGATCCTTGACTCCTTACTCGACATCGGCGCCTTAGGAGAGTTTATATTTATCTCTTCCAATACTGGAGAAGGCTTAGACGATCTCTATGCCCAACTACAACGCATACACACAGGAGGAATAGACGTCTAGTGATCAACTGGTGAGGTTGATGGAAAACTTAAACCTCGGCGACCTATCGAGGCAGATGAAGCTGATCCGCGATAGTATTGAGCTTAATTACAAGAAGCTAGAGGAACTCAGGAGGAAAAAGTCGGATATTATAGAGAAACTCAAGAGCCTGAGGGAGGCGGCGCTAAATCACAAAAATATGAGGGACGAAAAGAACAAACTTATAGCCGAAAAGAAGCAGCTCAGAGACCAGCTTCACAAAGAGAAAAACGAACTCTCCCAGAAAATTAAGGATCTGATCTCTAAGAAGCGCGAGCTCCTCTCTTCCCTGAGAGAGAACGAGTCCGACCTCCTGAGGCAACTCAAGGAGATAGACTGGAAATACCAGACAACGCCCCTCTCCTTGGAGGAGGAGAGGCGGCTCCTTCAAAGGAGGTCCGAGCTAGAGAAGAAACTAATGATCTTCAAACGCGCCAGGGAGATTGACCAAGAGATCAACTCACTTAAGACATCCTCTGAGGACTTGAGGGCGAAGGCTGACCTTGTTCACAAGGAGATCCTCTCCCTCGCGGAGGAATCAAAGGTTCATCACGAGTCCATGATAAAGTCCCTAGAGGAGTGCAAGCCCCTCTCCGCCGAGCTTGAGCAGATTAAGGTCGAGATCGCATCTATAAAGGGTACAATAGAGTCATCGAAAAAAGAGCTCTTGGAATTGGAATCAAAGTACAAAGAAGTCAGGGAATCTGTCATGAAGCAGAAAATTGAAATGCTGGCAGAGCAGACCCGACAAATAATAACTAAGCGCTCTGAACTTGCCGAGAGGGCGGCAGAGAAGATTAAAAACGGGGAACGCCTCACATTTGAGGAGTTCGCAGCAATGTTGGCAATGAAGGGCTCATAAGTCGGTATGTGAGCCTCTCCTCGGCTAAAGCCGGGAGCTTCCAGCGTTCAGCCTGCCTTTGCGGCGTTGCATTTTTGCCTCATCTGCTGGTTCGGGGGGCTCACACTTACTACTCCCCCATCCCATACCTCTCATTAAGGCATGGGCTATGTTAATGGCGGCGTTCAGGTCTCTGTTGTAGATTAATCCACATTTTGGACATTTATAGATCCTTCCTTTCAAGCGGGCAACATGCCCGCATTTGTGGCATTTTTTAGAGGTGTTCTCGGTCTCCTTCCTTGTCAGGTATTTTACCTCGATACC
>JACIVQ010000031.1 GCA_014361445.1 Methanosuratincolales archaeon
GAACAGCTGAAGCTCCAACATGAGTTCGGTGACATTATCTCCGCATTCTTCCACTTCCATGTTAATGAGGGTGCGTGCTTAGAGGTCATGGTGGTTAGAGGAGAGGCTCAGAGGTTGAGGGGTTTGATAGATGGGTTAAAGGCAAATAGGTTTGTTAGGCAAATAAACATCTCTTTAATGGATGTCCGTGAATAGAGAAAACTAAATGAAAGAAGATGTTGCTTGAAAAAAGGAAGTGAAAGGGAAGGGAAAGAAAAGAAAAAAAAGAATTTTATTCTATATCGCCCCTTATCCAAGCGGCAGTTACAGGGATTAATAAAGCAGTACCAATGAAGCCGAGTATTGCAAGCAAAGTGAAGGCAGAGATCCAACCCGAAATGGTCAGTACGAAGCCGAGTATTGCTGAGGAGAATGTTCCGAAGATTTTGCCCACTGCGTTCAGGCTTCCATAGGCGGTTCCAGCCTTGCCTGCTTTTCCGAATTTATCCATGACTACCAAGAAGTAAACAGTGTCAAGACCCTCAGTAAACGCACCCACTAAGAAAACTAGCCCCACATAGGCAACCGCTGGGAGGTGCGGGTACCATCCAATTGCCAAGAGCGATAGTCCAGAGATTGTCAACCCAAGACCAAGCAAGATCCTTCTTGAACCGAAGCCAAGTTTATCTGCGAGCCACCCAAAGAGGACAGTCGCTATGGCGCCTGCCAAGGGAGATACTGAGAGAAGGGCTGCGCCAGCGATTGGATCAAAGCCTAAAACCTCCACGGCGTAGATGGGAATCCATGTGTAAATTCCAAACCTAGTGAATTGGCTCATACCATAGGCCACAGAGTGGCTTAAGAAGCGCCACCGCTTCCAAACAAACGTGTATGCAGTCACCATCTCCTTAACTAGACTCTTTTTTTCTGCCTCTGGGATCCAGTCACAACCCTTTATACCGCAGTCTTTGGGCTGATCTCTAATTAATATCCAGATCATCACTGCAGCAGGAAATAGAATTATGCCGGGGATTATGAAGCCCCACTGCCATCCCATCACCGTTGCTATGTAGGCGGCCAATGGAACAATAGTCAAAGAGCCGATGAGCCTTGCAGCATCATTCAATGCATTTGGTAACCCTCGAGCCTTTGGGGGGAACCAACATGTGAAAAGTTTACCATAGCTTGGGGATCCCGAGGCTTGGAAATAGCCGTTCAAGAACCAAGTTGTTGTCATTGACGGGAAGAATGGGAAGAGCCCAGTGGCGATGTTTGCGAGCCCGCTGCCCACTGCACCTATACTATATACCCTCCTAGGACCATAGTAGTCAATCAGTGCGCCGTTAATGAACTGCCCGATTGCATAGCCAGCAGTCATGGCTGAGGCGAAGACGCCCCACTGCCAAGCGGGCCATGCAAGCGCCGGTTTTATGAAGGGACCCAGGCCGCTGTAGTTGTATCTGCCCCAGTAGTATAGGGCGTATGCCAAGCATGAGGCCAACGTCACTCGAATTCTCCAAGATCTCAACAAAGACAATGCCTCTTGTGTTAGACTCATAGATAGACCTCGTTCTAAAAAATGATTTCTAGTGAATGGTAATAATTTGCCGTTAACAAGTAAACGTAATTTTATGATGAAATGCATAAAAGATGGAAAAAAAGAAAAATATAAAAAGTAAAAAGCAGGTGGGGTTTAACCCACTATCTTCAGTGCTGCTTGATAAGCATCCAAGATCTTCGCGACGTCTTCTTTAGTGTGTGGAAGACATGTAAACGCGAAGTGTCCCGGGAGCTTAAAGATGCCGCGATTTATCAGTTCTAGGTCGACTTTTCTCAGCTTGTCTTTGTTGACCTTTAGGAACTCCCTCAGGTTCTGGTAGGGCTTCTCTGTGAAGTGAACCTCAAAGTTCGAGAACTTACCCACAACCTGTGCTTGGATCTTCATGTCGGTCACGAGGTCTCTCACGCCGTTTCGTATGCTCTCTGCAATACTGTTCACGTGGCTATAGACTTCATTCTCATGTGCGTCCAAGTATTTGAGGACGGCCAGCCCCACAGAGGCAGTGAATGGGTTTCCGCAGAAGGTGCCGCTCTGGTAGACCCTCTCTTGTGGTGTTTTGCCATGAAGTGGTGAGACCACTTCCATGATGTCTTCTCTCCCGCCGTAGGCACCTACTGGGGCGCCGCCAGCTATCACCTTTCCCAAGATCGTAAGATCAGGTTTGATGCCAAGGTAGCCCTGGGCACAACTCATATTGCCCCACCTGAAGCCGACCATCACCTCATCGAAGATAAGGGGTATATCATTTTCGGCAGTGACCTCTCTCAGCGCCTTGAGGTACTCTTTAGTGGGTTCCACAAAGCCAAGACCAGTACCAGATATCGGCTCCATCAAGACACATGCTAGATCCTTTGCATTTTGCTTTATTATCTTCACAGCATTGTCTGGATCGTTCCATGGGATTATGACGAACTTGTCTATAGCGTGATCAAGTCCCATTGAGTGGGGGACTGGTGTCGGGGCTTCTGGCGGACCTCCATACTCTGCAGTACTCGCCAAGGACCAGTCTGATGTCCCGTGGTAGGACCCCTCTGGTTTGCATACTTTGGTGCGCTTCGTGTATCCTTTACAGACCCTCACCGCATAGGTCACAGCCTCTGAGCCCGTGCTGACAAAACGTATCTTCTTTATTGAGGGGACGTGTTTTAAGATGAGCTTCGCCCATTCCACCATCACATCAGAGGGGGCACCATACTGTAAGCCTCTCTCCTTGGCTTCCTCGATGGCATTTATTATTACGGGGTGACCGTGCCCCAAGAGGATGGGACCGTAACCACAATGAACGTCTATGTACTCATTGCCGTCGACATCCCAAAGCCTTGCACCCTTAGCTTTCTTAAAATAAAGTGGGAATGGTTTTCTGAATTGTCCATAGGCAGATACCCCACCGGGAAGGTACTTAGCAGCCTCCTGCCAGGTTAGATAGGACCCTGGATGTAGCTGCTTGTACCGCTCCTCAGGGTCGACGGCGGACACTTTAGCTCACCCTCAGTATCTGCCTTCCTTGAGACGGTTCTCTATGTCCCAGATCACCGGGAGAAGCTCTGCTATGGAAGGTATCAAGTAGTCAGGCTCCTCTGCCGCTAAGACTTCAAAGGGATCATTTCCTGTTGCGTAGAGGCCGACAGTCCATGCTCCAGCGAATTTGCCTTCGCGGATGTCATGTTTTGTGTCCCCGACCTTTACGACCGCAGCAGGCGGGTAAACGTTCAACTCTTCCATGTGCTTCATTACCATCCAAGGATGAGGTCTTCCCGCCTTCACAATCTCTGGTGTGGCAGCGAAATCGAATTTTATTCCGTACTCCTTCTCAAGTTTTGTGTTCAATAACTTGGAGGCCTCTGCGGTGTAGCCAGTAGTATTGCCGATGAGTTTTCCATAATCTCTGAGTTTTTGAATCACCTCGACGGCTCCTGGGATCGGTTTTACCAGCTCTGGGTGGACTATCACCTCGTTTAGGATCTTCTTGTAGTCCTCAAACATTTCGTCCAAGTCTTTTTCGGTCCACTCTCTACCATTAGCGTTCTTAAATTGAGCCCTAGCCTCGGGTGTCTCCAAGAGTGCGCGAAGGTGGTCTTTCTTAAAAAGACCCATTGGTTTTCGTATTGCGGTCCAGTTCAAGATGACTCCACGAGATTTCAAGACTTCGTAAAATGGGACGACTGGTGCCTTTACGCCAAGCCCGTCATCGTCTGGCCAGATGTGTCTTAGATCCTGGGGACCGTCGCAGATTGTTCCTGCAGTATCTAATATAACTAATTTTACGGGGCCTCTATACTTCCACATTTTTTATCTACCCTAGGTGCAATCTCCCCCTTTCTCCCGATATAGTTTGATGTTAACATGTTCACATCATGCGCCCTTGATGCCAAAGTCCATAGGGTAGGGAGGAGTTTCCGCTCTAACCTCCTTATCCGCCGAGAGATTGCCACCT
Organism: Methanosuratincolales archaeon; assembly: GCA_014361445.1. Classification (GTDB taxonomy): domain Archaea; phylum Thermoproteota; class Methanomethylicia; order Methanomethylicales; family Methanomethylicaceae; genus WYZ-LMO10. The sequence goes on from JACIVQ010000031.1 coordinate 3,975, forward strand.
TGGAAACCCCAAATAGGTTCGCCAGCTCAATTGTGTTGATCCGTTTGGGTTCGTCATAGAACCCTTTTTTTATTGCAGTCATAAGTAGCTGCTTTTCCTTTGCGGTCAACTCATTTATCGTGTTAATTATTGAAAGGACGTACTCGAAATTTTGGACAAGATTGAAAAAGACCATCGGATCAAGTTCAAGAGCCTCTATTACTTTCAGGGAGTAATTTTTCATTATTCCGTTTAAAGCCCTGTTCAGCTGACTCTTTGTAGAGAAAATAGCCCTCCAGAACTCCTTACCGTCTAAAGCCAAGATTGGGGTTATCAAGTATCCACCGTTCAAAATTATGGGTGCGATTGTTTTAGTTGACATAACATCGACCCTGATAGATGCAAAATTCTTGGCCAAATTGACAATTTCAAGCTTTGCAATTTTTGGATGAGATTTGAGCCTTAGGATCGATTTTTGGAGCTCTTCCTGTTTTTCGGAGGATATGTGGCTCCAGACATTCTCTGTAGAGCCGTTGAACTGAACACACGTGTGAAGCAGCCTAACGTCACAATTGATCGTAACATCTGAAAATGGACAGTGATGGGGTTCCTTTTGGATGGTTACAGAATACATAGAGCCCCCCAATAGGGTGTTTAATTCCACTTTAACTTAGTCTCTTATTTTTACCTTATAATTTTATCTTATTTTTTTAGGTTTACTAGTAAACATTAATGCTAATAAATTGAACAGCTCTTCCCTCATCAGTGGTGGGAGACCATGTTCAACATAGATAAATTGAAGGCAGAAGGAGATTTGAGTATCTCACCAAAGAGAAGGGAGTGGCTGGAGAGTCTTCCCCAATACATCAGGAGCATCTTGGATGAGGATTCGAAGTACTTCATCCATCAGTCCCTTTCTACGCCATGTCTTAATGTCATCAAAAAAGCTTATGGAAGCTACATTGAAGACTATTCTGGCAAGAGATATCTGGATTTCCACGGAAACACGGTACATAATGTCGGATTTTCAAACCCAAAGGTTATAAAGGCAGTAATGGAGCAGTTGGAAGATCTTTCTTTCTGCCCAAGGAGATACACGAATGTTAAGGCTATAGAGCTCGCTAAGAGACTTGTCAATATCTCACCTATTGGCGCAGAAAATTCTAGAGTGTTATTTGCGCCTGGAGGGGCCGAAGCTATAGAGATGGCTTATGATTTATCGGTTAGATCGACAGGGAAGATAAAAACGGTCTCCTGGTGGGACTCATTCCATGGAGCAACGATGGGTGCGAAGAGTGTGGGAGGAGAGGCGATTTTCAGGGCAAAACTGCCTCTCGTGCCTGGGACAGAGCATGTGCCACCGCCGTATTGTTACAGATGCCCATATGGTCACAAAGATGTTGAGAGCTGCAATTTGGTCTGTGCGGAGATGATAAAGTATGTCATAGACAAAAATGCAGGAGATGTTGCAGCGGTTATAGCAGAGCCGATCCGCGGAGCACACGTAGTCGTCCCGCCCAAGGAGTACTGGAAAATTGTTAAAGAGGGATGCGAGGAGGAAGGTGCGGCGCTCGTATTTGACGAGATATTGTCAGGTCTGGGAAGAACCGGTAAGATGTTCGCCTGTGAACACTACGACGTTGTGCCGGACATTCTGGCGATAGGGAAGTCGCTAGGTGGAGGCATTATGCCAATCGCCGGAATAATCGCCAGAAAGGAACTTGCCGAAAAAGTTGAGAATTGGTCGATAGGACACTTCACGCATGAGAAGAATCCGGTTTGTGCTTCAGCTGGGATTGCAGTGCTCGACGTTATAATGGAGGAGAGGTTGGTGGAAAGGGCTGAGGCCATGGGAAGGTACGCAATGAAGAGAATGGAGGAAATGAAGGAGAAGCATAGACTTATCGGAGATGTAAGAGGGGTTGGACTATTCCTAGCGATTGAGCTCGTGAGGGACAAAGAAAAAAGAACCAAGGCGTCAGACGAGGCCGAGGACGTGATGTACAGGTGCTTCAGAGAGGGGCTAGCTTTTAAGACGACAGGAGGGAACATTCTATCGCTGATGCCGCCATTGACTGTGTCCCGCGATGAGATGGATATGGCACTAGACATTATTGATAGAGCCATAAGCGAAGTAGAAAATAAGCAGAAATGATCTGCCCGCAATCACCCATAATGAAAATTCAGGATCCTGTGGGGGAGCTTTTATGGATCCTTTTTTGAGATTTCATGAAGGCGCCCACCCATTTTTTGATGTAGAACAAAAGGGAGAGAATTTTAAACTTTTAAATCATTTTTGTAGAGGATTTTTGTTTTGTTATTTGTTAGCCATTATGGTAAATGAAGGCGGAATATTGCAGGAATGACGTCTTTGTTGTAATGGATCCCCTCCAAGTCACAATTTGAGATCACGGGGACTGCGCTCTCATGTTTGGAGCCATGCGACCTAAGATTTACTTCCTCTTCAATACCGGCGCTAGTCTCTCCAAAGACCACATCCTTAGTACCTAGGACGAGAAGGTCACCAATGCTCTCTAGAGGCAACAGGAGTTCTCTATGTGCCTCCTCCGAGGTGAGGACAACTTCGACCCCATCCTGATCCACCAGTACATCTTTTGCCCTTTCGAGACTGCCGTCCATCAAATATATGTAAACAGCCCCACCGAGGTTTATGTGGTGAATGAAGTAATCATCCTTTATTATTGGGATAACAAATGAATCAATGCCTTGATCTTTCAGAGTTCTCTGCAAGTTGACCTTTAGAGATTTTTTGTTCATTCCATGGTCAGATGTTAGGGCAAAGATAGCGTCCATTTCGATCAGTTTTGAGAGCTTCTCGTCAATTTTCTCCATGTATAATTTGGCTTCGTCGGCAGTGGGCGGGTACATGTGGGACATGTAGTCCGTCGTAGATACATAAACGAGGTCGTATCCCTCCTGGATAACGAATTTAGCAACGTCCAATAACCAAAGATTCACCTCAGAGGTGTATATTCCAGGAGGCCTTCCGACCTTTTCTACGATATCTTGAGGTGGTTTTTCCGAGGATATTGTCGCCACATGTGAACTCTCAAAGAGTCGCCTCAACTTGTCCTTTGCCGTTATGAGGATGGGTTTTTTCCCTTCCGTTGAGGCTTTTTCGAGGAGAGTTTTGCACTTTAGGATCGAAGAAGAATTCATCTGCTTCTCTGTGCCAGTCTTTTTGTCGTAATAGTAGTTTCCTACTATCCCGTGGACTTCGGGAAATTCGCCTGTCAGAATAGAAGCATTATTGATGTTTGTAACTGTGGGTATCATGGAATAACAGGTGTATTTATTCATTGAGGAGCTCTTTAGGCATGGCATATTAGCTGCATTTATGTAATCCCAAGGGCAACCGTCTAAGCAAACCACCACAATTGGCTTTCTATCTCCCAAAAAAGCACACCTTGTCGTTAAAGAATTACAGAACGCTAGGGAGCGATAACTTTTAAATTTTTCTGGAGCGAAGGACGGTCCTTTGCTGATCAGTGTGATCGCTGGGTCGCATGACTGAACTTGACTAATTGTTGGTATTTGAAGGCTATGTCCCACCAGAGGTTCCTAGATAATTATTCAACGTCCAGCATGCACGCGCCTGTGTTTACTCCTTAGCATATCAAGATCCTTATCTATGAATTAGATGTGACGGGAAAAACTACAAACTGGTTTTAAGTGGCACATTAGGAAAACATTATAACAATAGGCATACTTTAGTATAGCAACTTTGGAGGAATATCATTGGAATCCAGTTCCGTGGATATCCTCATAGTCGAAGACGAAAAAGAGCTTAGTGAGTCAATGAAGATGCTGCTGGAGGCTAAAGGATACAGGGTTGAGATAGCCAGCACGGGAAAGAAAGCAGAAGAACGAATCCAAAATAAGAAATACGACATCGCTATAATAGATCTTTTTCTCCCAGATATCTCCGGAATTGATTTGCTGAAGAAATTCGATCCAAGACAGTTCCCTAGGACTAGGAAGATAATACTGACAGGGCATGCCTCCCTCGAGAGCGCGATTCAGGCTCTAAATTTTGGGGCGGACGCATACCTTGTCAAGCCGGTATCTCCAGATGACCTGCTGAAGACGATAGCAGAACAGTTAGAGAAACAGAGCCAAGAGATAGCCATGGTTCAGGAGAAGGTCATGATGCTGGTGGAGAGGACATTAAAGGAGAGGCTTAAGAAATTGGAAGATGAAAAGTATATCTGATTGAGATTTTACTTGTCGCCTCTAAAAGTTTAACTTAATTACTCCAAAGCGTATTGTCAGAATCCAGACGGAGCATGGTGGACCGGACGGGATTTGAACCCGTGGCCTCCCGCACTCTGGTGCGGTGGCAGCTCCTGGCCCGCATTGCCAAGCGGGCGCTCTGCCAGTCTGAGCTACCGGCCCTAGCCTCTTTTTTACTGAAGCCCTTTTTTAACGTTACTCTTTTTGTCCCTTTATTGAGAGATCTTCTCGAGAAGAGCTTCGACGGCGTTCTTCACGGTCGTCCAGTCGTTTTTGCTGCTGATCACGTATTTGTGCTTACGGGTCCATTTGCCGTTCTTGTTGGTCCAGAGGTAGAGGGCCACTGTCCTCTTTCCGTAGGCTTCAGTCAGAACTGCAGCAGACCACCACTTCTGGGACTTGGATATTGTGATATAATCGATTACCCTGTAAAATTCTGAGAGGGGTAATTTCTCCTTTTCCTGCGACAATAACTAGCCCCCTCTAGTCCCTTCGCCTAGGAGTCTTTCCATAGCCGCATGCAGCACAGAACTTCTTTCTTATGTTATAGCTGTGGTGGCCGCACCTTCTGCAGGTGATGTGTGTCTTTCCACGTCCCATTCTTCCCATGGAGGTTGTGCCCTTCATTCAGCTCACCTCGGCGACGGAGATACTATTACCACGTTGTCTCCTCGGACAATTATAGTCCCGAGTTTCTTGGGCTCTCTGTCCTGCATCAGTTCCTCAGCATTCTCCAGAACTAGGTTCAAGTGTTGGTCGAAGCTCTTCATTAGCCCACGTACCTCCCTGCCCCCCTTTAACTTGACCAAGACGAAGGAGCCGAGGGACTCCGTGAGCATTTCGGTGGCACCATATTCACTCATGACTCATTCCTGCCGTAAAGGTTAATTAGCAATCTCGGTTTATGAGAGACGTTATTTAAGCCTATCGGAGATATTGAAATTGATCATAAAAAAGAGGCACCCTCTGAGCTCTAAAGAGCATAAGGAATTACTTGAAGAGATCAGAGAGAAGTACCCATTTGTTTACGAGGTGCTTGACAGAAAGAGACCCATTGAGCTGCTCGAGACTGCAAAGGGGGAGATCGTGTATTTGCAGGATGGTAAACCCCTCCTCTTCCGAGTGAAGGAAGTTCTCGTGCCCTGTCTGCGCGCTTGTCAGGAGATCCTTGATGCCCTTCCAAAAGTGGTCGTGGATATGGGGGCTGTGCCCTTCATAGTCAATGGGGCGGATGTCATGGCGCCTGGTATAAGGGGGGTGGACAAGAGGGCGCTCCCTGGGAATGTTGTCGTTGTCGTCGAGGAGAAGTACAGAAAACCACTGGCGGTAGGCGTCATGCTGATGGACCCTAAAGATATCAGGGAGAAAAAGAAAGGGAAAGCCGTAAAAAATGTACATCATGTCGGAGACGAGCTTTGGAAGTTCACGGAGTAGATTCTCTCTTCCGAGTAGGTCAGTGGTTCAACTTCTTCTTCAGCCACAGTTTTGAAAGGGTCTCGAAGTTCGGGATCGTCTTTTTAAGTATGGGGAGGTAATGATTGATCTCTTCGTTGGTCATGTACTGGAACTGATACTCCCCTTCGTATGGAGAAGGCGCACCCTCCCTAGTGATGAACTCGATGTGCATGAATGGATCGCCTTTCTTAATGGTTATAGGTCTCCTGTCATTGCTCAGGTTTACAATCTCAAGAGCTAGCCTCCCGCAGAACCCGCTGTGAACCTTGGCAGCGTTGAGGAAGGAGAGGCCCATCCTACCGTACCTGCTCTTGGCTGTGAGGTAGGCTATGCAGTTGGGGGGTGTGAAGACTATCTCGTGAGAGATGACGTTCTGGTGTTCGAGGTAATGTAGCGTTGTGTCTTGCCCAACCGTGAGGATGTAGCTGTCGCCATCGAGCTGTGCCTCATTGAAAGGGGTTATAATATTATACTTTTGGTTCAGTTCTATGAGTTTATCTTTGCCAAGAACGCACATATAGACCACTTTACTCAATTTGAGGGGAAGTGTTTTTAACTCTGTCGGCGAGTACATCCTAAATCGTACTCAGATCTTCATATAAAAAGCCTGGAGGAGAACTGAGCGGTTGCTGATGAGGTAGTCGGGTTATGTTCACAGAGGAAGAGGTCGAGTGTATACTAAAAGCAGGAAAAATAGTCAAGGATGTGAGGAAGAGGGCAGCATCAATTGTGCGAGAAGGCGCCAGGGTTTTGGATGTCTGTGAGATGATCGAGGGAGAGATCAGAAGGTTAGGTGGGGAGCCCGCATTCCCATGTAACGTGGGGATAGACAACATAGGTGCCCACTATACCTCACCCCCAGGGGATGAGACAATCATCCGTGGAGGGGCACTCGTGAAAGTGGACATAGGAGCTCATGTTAATGGATTTGTGGCGGACTCTGCCGTAACGATATCGCTCGACTCAGATTATGAAGATATGATAGGTGTGGCGGAGGAAGCGCTCGAGAGAGCCCTCGAAGCTGTGAGGGTAGGCGGAAGGATCTCAGATGTGGGAACTGTGGTTGAGAGGACCATTAAGTCCCACGGATTTAAGCCGATATCAAACCTCACTGGGCACCAGATCTCAAGGTACACCATCCATGCAGGGGTAAGCGTCCCAAACGTCGCAAATAGAGACAGTGGTAAATTCGAGGCATGGTCGTTGTATGCCATCGAGCCGTTCGTGACATTGCCTGATGCTGCAGGTGAGGTTGTGAATGGGTTGCCTGGTAACATTCTGCATGTTGTTAAGTTGAAGGGACCAAAAGATCAGCCCGCCAGGAGCTATTTCGAGGATCTGATTAAAACTTACAAGACACTGCCATTTGCCAGGCGGTGGGTATTCACCCTCAGTGGCTATAATTTGACGGAACGCTTAATCTCAGAACACTTCCTCTACGAGTATCCAGTACTGGTCGAGAGGAGTGGAAAGGCGGTAGCGCAGGCAGAGCACACAATTCTCACGACAGACAAGGAGGTTATAGTAATTACCTGAACGGACCTTTTCTAAGGCTAATGGAAGTAGGCTTCTTGCCAATTACTCCTTGAGTTCCTGACCCTCGCCGCCCAGCTGTAGTCGTTCTTTCAGCCGGCTCTCCGCCACCGCGGCGGCCTCTTTTAATATCTTCTCTGCCTCATCACTTGTTGGGGAGTATAGCGAAGTGTCGCCCAAGATATTTGCGAAGGAAGTCATTGTTTCATTCATGAATGCAGAGAGTTCGCCTATGGCGGTGCTAGAGGCAGGTAGAAACTCTGACAGGGTCCCCTTTACATGTTTAAGTATCTGGTTTACAGGCACCATTGCCGCGGCGATCTCTCCAAAGTCCTTCGCTATCTCGATCTTGGCGTAAGCCCTCTCGAGGGCGTACTTCCCGTACTGGGCCTTGCTCTCAATTTTCCTCAATTCGGCAAGCTCGCCCGCAAGAGAAGCTGCCCTCTGGGTGTCGTGGTTCTCATAAGCCTTAAGTATTGCTTCGTAAAGAGCGCGGTCTTTTGCCTCGAGTTTCTTTGAGATCCTTTCTAGTGAGTTGATCTCCTCAGAGAGGCGCCTCTTTGCCATCTCCAGCCTCTCCTTGAGCGGAGGCGGAGGAATAATTTCATCTCTTATTTTCTCACCGATGGGCTTTTTATCCTCTGCTCGCCATCTCTTATGTAGGTCCTCGGGCATTACACTTCACAGATAAGTCTTGCCCTGTATTCAATATTAAGCTTGCTGGTGCTTAAAGTGGAAGTTGAAGAGATTGTATCTGAAGTTGAAAAGATGCTCGACAGGGATGATAAGACCGCCCTTAGGGACCTCAAAGAACGTCACAGGGACCCTTTTGTCGTACTTATAGGCACAATACTCTCTCAAAGGACGAGGGATGAGAAGACTGCAGTGGCCGTGAATAAGCTATTCGAAAGGTTCAAGGGGGCAGAAGATTTGGCTGAGGCAAGCCCTGAGGAGGTTGAGGAGCTCATAAAAGGCGTAGGGTTCTACAGGTCAAAGAGTAGGAGTGTTGTGGAGGTTGCAAAGATTATCAGGGACAAGTACGGCGGGGTCGTTCCGAGCGACATGGAGGAGCTGTTGAGGCTGCCATCTGTGGGAAGGAAGACCGCGAACTGTGTCCTTGTCTACGGCTATGGGATGGAGGCCATACCAGTGGACACACATGTACACAGGATCGCCAACAGGATAGGCATCGTCAAAACAAAGACGCCGGAGGAGACCGAAACGAGGTTAAAAGAAGTGGTGCCAGTGAAGTTATGGAGAGTGTTGAACGATCGATTTGTGAGCTTCGGCAGATCCATATGTAAGCCTATCAGACCCAAGTGTGAAATATGCTCGATAAAAAGAGGATGCGAGTATTACAAAAAAGTGAGAAAGAAGGGATGAGCTTTATCTTTTTGTTTTCGTTTCAGTACTAGTACTTGTTCTTGTTCAAGTAACAGTTCGAGCCCTATTCCTGGACTGTTATTGCCTGTGTCGGGCACTGAGACACACACGCCATGCAGAGGATGCAATCCTGTTCTCTGGTTGCTACCGCCTTATTGTCCTTAAGATCAAAAACGTTGGTCGGGCATACTGAGATGCAGATCGCGTCCCCGTTACATTTCTCAGGATCTACTTTTACTGACACCATTTTACATAGCCTCCTTTAATTGTTGATATAACCGTTTAATAAATTTTTCCAGAATTGAGTATGCCAATTACCCGACCTTAAGTAGTGAAGTTTGACGGTCTCAATACTATTAAAAATAGAAAAAGTTGGTTTGAAAAAATTGATAAGATAGAGTTTTTGAGCACTATTGGGTCAAAGGTTAAAAATTTATCATTAGAGTATCCGCTTACCTGCGTTTGGACCGGGTTTCAAGTCGTAGATCTCTTCTACTTTTATGAGTATGATTGCCCTAATTGGCAGGTCAGGTCGCTTTGACTTTATCTCTGCCCTGACCCTTTCGTAGAGATCTCCGGAAGACTCCACCCTAGCTGGACCTTTAAGCTGGTAGGCAGCTTTGGTCGAGAGGGACCCATCTTTCTCTTCCATGTGCCAGCCAGATATAGCGATATAGGGGTTCTCCTTGATGTTATTTCCAGTTTTAAGAAAGTAGTTGTCGACTATCAGAAGAGTCTCGTCGTCCACAAATCGGAGGATGCCTATCGGCGCAGCATTAGGTATGGCAGCTTTAGAAGACGTGGCAATAACCAATCGCCTCTCTTTTTGGGCAGCCTCAAGAACTTCCTTTACATATTGGGGGATTTTCAACTGTTAGACCTCCATATCCTTTACATTAGTTACAGCAGGATCGGATTAAGTGGGCGAATTAATTCCAAATATGTGATAGGATAGCAATAATTAAATATCTTGCCTCAAATCAATCGCTCCTAAAAAGAAAAATTGTAAATTAAGAGTTATTGTAATGAACAAAAGATCTACGAAATTGAAGGGTTATACCTTAGACTGAGAAAAAAATGGCAATAGCCCATTTTTGATGGGCGGATGGGACCATTTAGTATTAGTATTCCTCGCATTTTCTCTGGAAGTAGGCGGGCTCGTGATGGCAAGAAGGGCACTTCTCTGGGGGCTCCCTCCCGTAGTGAACGTAGCCGCACTTCCTGCAGACCCAAACTATCGGCTCGTCCCTCTTGAAGAACTTGCCTGGCTCGACTAGGGAAAGCAGCTTCCTGTATCTCTCCTCATGGTGCTTTTCGGCTTCTATAATTGCCTCTATTCGTTCGGCAATCTCTGGATAGCCCTCTTCTCTAGCAATCCTTGCGAATTCGGGATACAGTTCGCTGTTCTCATAATGCTCCCCGGCTATAGCAGATTTTAAGTTCTCAACCACATCCCCTAGAACCAATGGGGCCGGGACCTCTATCTTTATCTCCTGCAGATCGCCCTTAAAGGTCTGAGCAAGTTCGAAGAATGTCTCGGCGTGTTCCTTTTCGTTCATTGCGGTTATCTCGAATATTTCTGAGATCTGTTCGTACCCATTTTTACGGGCTATGCTTGCATAGAATGTGTAACGGTTTCGGGCTTGGCTCTCACCCACATATGCTTTTATTAGGTTTTCAAAGGTCTTCATAAGAGAATATTCTCCAGTGGTTAAAGATAATTTTTGTGGATTTCCCAACACAGTCCTGAAGTCAAAAATTCCTCCTCATAAGAGAACCACCATAACGGACCTCCGATGGGGAAGCACAAGCCCATGGATTTAAAAATCCCTTAATTCGATAATAATAAATAATAACTATTAATAATAAAAAAACAATAATTAATAATAAAAAGTAAAAAGATTTTTAAATTATATTGTATATGTATTAAACCTACGGTGTATTGGTTCTATGGCACATGGAAGACCTGGAGCAAGTGCCGCGACAGCCACCACAAACAGGATCAGGGACGTCTCACCTTTCAGTGGGATGTGTGTTGTTTGCGAGGAGGGATGCCCTGGTCTATGCGAGGTAGGCAGGTCTGCTTATCGCGGCAGGGAGGTAATCTATCCCCAACCCTTCGGGAAGGCTACTGCTGCCTCCCAGAAGGACTATCCAGTTGATTTCTCCCACCTGACTATACTTGGAGAGACGCTCTACACCGAAGGGATCGAGGAAGGAAAGGAGACCATATTCCCCAATGTCAATATCGAAACGGAGTTGGACGGAATAAGGCTGAGAAACCCAATAGTGATCTCAGCAATGGGATCTACGGAGGTCGCAAGGAGAAACTGGGAGGGTCTTGCTGGAGGCGCTGCCATATCTGGTTGTATAGCTATTGTGGGCGAGAATGTGTGCGGGATGGACATGGACGCGGAGTGGGACTGGATCAACAACAAAGTAATCAGATCTCCAGACATGGAGTTTAGAGTCAGAGCTTTCAGGGACTGGTATGACGGTTATGGTGAGATCGGTGTGCAGCTGAACCCGCATGACGCTGAGTTCGGTGTTGGCGAGTACGTGGCCTCGAAGCTCGAAGTGAACTTGATTGAGATCAAGAGGGGGCAGGGAGCCAAGGACATAGGCGGGGAGGTAAAGGTCGATAGTCTTGAAAAGGCTTTAGAGCTTAAAAAGAGAGGATATTTTGTATACCCAGACCCAGAAGACAAAGAGGTCCAAGAGGCTTACAGATCGGGTTTAATCAGGGCATTCGAGAGGCATTCCAAGACTCCGCAGTTCACAAGGGAAGGATTTCTCGAACTTGTGGATAGGCTTAGGGGCGCAGGGGTGAAACACATCTCCTTTAAAGACGGACCTTACAGGCCGTTTGATATAGCATACGCTCTCAGGCTTGGATCTATGACTGAGCTCAGCTTCATGACTTTTGATGGAGCAGGGGGCGGAACAGGGATGAGTCCTTGGAGAATGATGAATGAGTGGGGGATACCAACCTATTACCTAGAGTCATTAATCCACGGACTCTGTTGTTTCTTTGAGTACGAGCGAATGTTAATACCACCGCCTCTGGTGATAGCGGGGGGCATAACCTTGGAAGACCATGTAGTTAAGGCATTGTCTTTGGGAGCTCCATATATTAGAGCTGTGGGCATGTCGAGGGCACCGCTAGCTGCGGTTATGGTTGCTAAGACATTAGTGAGACAGATAAAGGAGAAAAGAGGGACAGGCACCGCCTTGGGTCAGGGTAAACCTGCTGATACTGATAGGTCAGATCCAAGGATGACTCTGGAAGGACTATTCGTCACGGCGCAGGCGCTTAAGGAGAAGTATGGGCAGGAGTATATTAAGCTCGTTGAAACGGGGGCGATAGGAGTATACACTTACATACAAGACAGGCTAGCAACTGGAATAAAGCAGCTCTTGTGTGGGCTGAGGAAATTCGATATCGGCTATCTATCGAGGGATGATGTGGCAGCGCTGACGAAGGAGGCAGAGGAGGTAGCAAACTACTATCCAAAAGGCGTAAAACCATCTGGGTTCAAGCCGCTGAGGTTTGTTACCGATGTGGACCTAGAGAGGATCTCAAAACTATGAAGGCATTTCACTGATTTTTTTATATTTTTATTTTAGTGGTTTAGTGGTTTTATTATTTTAAATATTATGTACTGAGCCGGCACGTTTTGCATCAGAAATTACAAAAATTAAATGACGCATTTTAATTCATTAAGGCTTCACGCAAGAGACTTGACCTTGAACTTGCATAGTTGGTCGCCCTTAGCTATGCACTCCTCCTCCACCACATTGAAGCGCCTTCCAAAGAGTTCTGATAGCGTGCCCGCTATTATCCCACGTATAAACTGGCTGTAGGGGATCGCCCTGTACTTTCCGAGCTCACATTCAAAAGAGTTGTAGACAAGTATCGTGCCTCGATCTTGGGTGAGGTCTTGGATCTCTATCCTACCGAAGCCGGCCCACTGGAACAAGGCTGTACTGATATTCTCGTATATTTGTACTGGATTTTTCAACGCGACTTTTTCGGCAATCTCCTTATGGAACCTTGCCAGACCCATACCGAACCGGAAGCCTATGTGGTAAAGAAATGCCTCGCCACTCTGTCCATAATACTCTCGCATCCCTGCCAGTAGCTCCCTGTAGCCCGTTTCTCTCAAGATCACCGCCCTTGTTGGTCTAGCGATGAGGAGGTCTGTCGCTGTGTCTATTATGAGACCATTTACAGGTGATCTTATTACTTCTAAAACGTCTATTAGGCCTGCCCGCTGAAGCTCGCCAAAGAATTCTTCGGGATCAATTTTTGAGTCAGTCATATCGAGAAATATGAGGGCGGTGGCTGCCTCGGTTCCTTCAAGTGGCGTCAGCGAGACGTGCTGGACAAGTATATTGGATTTAGCGGCTTCATTAAATAGCCCTGCGATCATCTTTGATGAAGTTTTTACTTTTGCCAAGACTCCAACAAGACGCCTTCCAGGGCAGACGATGTAGCGGGCGAGATCCAGAGTGTGGGGCATAGTCTTACACTAAAATTTTCTAAATTAAATCTTTAATATTTGAATTTTCTCATTAACTGCTTACTAAATTTAACATTGTTTTTGTAAATTCTACTGCTTGGGATTGGTAAGGGACTAGAATTTTTTTGTCCATAAATTCATTATGAGCTACGTGAGCTACCCACGCCTAAAGGCTGTGGGCTTATCAAACTCTTCTAAAGTTTCCGTTAGCACACCAAATTAAAATAAGTCTAGCTTCACGCGGCTAATCAGTTCTCTACTACACATCTCCTACTGGTCAGAATTAGAGTTTC
>JACIVQ010000032.1 GCA_014361445.1 Methanosuratincolales archaeon
GGGTTTCTACCTTTTTAATATAAACTTTTTGGGGAGCCTATTACTCTGGGAGTATTTATACCCTTTTAACAATATACGATACCCAGAATTCCAGCCTGATGAAAGTGTTTATAAATGCATTCCTGAGTTGCAAAATCATATAAGCACTATCATCAAGTCTTTACGAGAATTAGCTCAGATGTTTGATATGGAGCAAGTAAGGTTCATGAGCCAATTACAGTTTTATACACCTTGGCGCCATAAATAATGACCGCTTAGAAGAATTATTGTGCACGGAGTTCGAAGAGGCAGTGGGAGTAGCCCGTCGCGAGGCACCAGAGCTCTTTGACCTGAAATTCCTTGTTAAGCAGATACTTTAAAGCGCCGGCGAGCAGTCCTCTGACGAACGCCGCGTAGGGCCTCCCCTCGCCCTTCCCGAGTTCGCACTCGAAGCAGTCGTATATTGCTATCCTGCCCCCCGAGTCGCTCAGTTCCAATACCTCCATCCGCCCGAACCCTGCCGCCTGGAACATCTTTGTAAATACTTTTTGGAATACCTCAAGAGGGTCGCTCAGACCGACCGACTTGACCATTTCATATGAATATCTTCCCGTCTCGAGGCCTGCGTCGAGCCCTTCATAAAAGAGAAAGGCCTCCCCACCAGTTCCGAAGCGCCCCCTTATGGCCTTTAGCACTCGATATAGTGATGACCAAAAGATGACTGCTCTATGGTCACTAATGAAAATGGGATGAGACACATGATCAATTAGGAGCCCTTCGGCGACAGGCTCAACCACATCAATAATTTTGAAAAATCCTGAGCCCTCCAACTCTTTGAAGAGCGAGTCTCGTGTTATCGAAGAGTCTGTAATGTCCAAAAAAATTAACTTTTTTGCCCTCTTCTCTTCAAATGATGGAGGAGCCGTCAATATCTCGTCTAACACAATGATCTTATATTTTGCGCATATAGAACCAAAGACACCCTTAGCTTCAGGTACGATCTTCTCAAAGTATAAGACCCCTAAGAGCTTTCTTCCAGGTAGGTAAACAATTCGAGGAAGATGAAGCGGATGGGACATAAATACTACTTAATATAATTATAATATATATTTTTTAGCAGCTGGTGTGCCTATGCTCACAGCAGATTGATCCTATTGACTGACAAGGGTCGAAAGGTTGCCGAGAAGCTGGAGGAAATTGAGAAGGTCTTGGGAAGTTGACGCCTGAAATAAACTTTATCCAGAATTAGAAAAGCTTTATAATATTTTCAAAAAGAAAAAATTTCAAGGAAAACTCAAAGACGACATAAAGGCACTATATGAGGATTTTTTAACTTTATTGAGAAAGTCAAAATCAAGGTCACCGCCTTAAAAAAGAAACCATACTTAACGAAATGTTGGGGGTTCTTAATAAGGTGGAGGTCCATAAAGGTAGAAGTAGTCGCTTATATGCGCGATTATGCCTCACCCAAAGAGAAGGCGGAGTTAGAGGAAATATTCCGATCCATCGACCATATTATGAGGCTTATTATGGATATTGGCGACCCAAAGAGTCTGAGAAAAGTTTTTGATGATCCTGAATTTGTTGATAAAATTAAAGATGTATTCGGAAAAGAGGCAAATAAGTACTTAGAAATTGCCAAAAAAGCTAATTGGCGTAAATACCCAAAGGACTATTTCGAAAAATTAAGGAAGATCGCCCAAGACATTTATGATGTTGGAAGATCCTACAACTTCTAAGCCCATCACGGTTTTATACACCTTGACGCCATAAATAATGACCGCCCGGTGTGTCTATGCCCGCACAGCTCGTTTCTGAGTCTGATTTTGTCACAAACAGGCTCTTTCTTGATTTTAATTATTCATATAAGGGTGTAATTGAATGAGCAATAGTCGAGAAGCCAGTTTCCAAGATGAACTAAAGTCCTGCCTGGAGGCTAACTTGAAGTATCGGTTTAGCGGGATTGAGTTCTCAAAAGTTGAAAGAGACTATCCGGTGTCGGGCAGGGAGGCGGATCTGGTCGTATTCTTGAAGGACCGTCCGTTCCTTGTTATTGAGACCAAGCGAAAGAGGTTGCGCGGGGGCTCATCCCCGGTATTCCAACCGCTCAGCGTGCCGGCTGTCGGTCAAGCTATAGCCTACGCGGCCCTGTGGGAAGTTGACGAGGGGATACACGTCCCGTACTTCGGAGCAGCCGACCCAGAAGGGATAGTAATTTTCCGCACACCTGAAAAAATTCTCGACTATGTAGACTTGAATGAAGTGAGAAGGAGGGAGTATGAAAAAGTTCTAAAGCCAGGGAAATATACGGAGCTGCTGAATACTGCCCTCGTGATGGTTGAGAAGGTCGAAACTTCTCAAAGGTTTGCTTACAGCATACTAGAGAGGATCGTAAGCGATTATACTGCCAAGGGTGGGCGAGCACGTCCTACTCAGGCGGTCCTGAACCTCCTTAGGGAGTTTGTTAATAGGCTCAGCTCTCGGTCTGAGCCCCTTATTGCCCTGAGGCTTAAGGAAAGCAGTGAGCTAAGGAAAAGAGTCGAGGAACTTGAGAGAAACCTAGGGTGCAAACTCTCGTCAAGTGCATTAGCGCGAATGATGGCATATGTATTCATGAACAAGATCGTCTTCTATAAGGTCTTGGAGGACAAGTACAGACTCCCTAGGATGGCGATGCTGGACACGTCATCAGTCTCGGAATTCATGCGAGCTTTCAGGCGATACTCTGAGAAAGCTATGGAAATTACCGGTGACTTTGAGCCCATATTCTCAGTTCATGTATACGACATGATAGAGCTGCCGGACGACCAAGGCTTTCTTGAGAGCATAAACGACTTCATCGAAACAATAGAGGAATTCAGACCAGAGGATATACTAGATCTGCTTGGTTATGTCTACGAGGAGCTGATACCGCCCGAGGAGCGCCACCAGCTCGGTCAGTTCTACACCCCTCCGGGGATATGCGAGCTGATTACTAAGTGGTGCATAAGGGGATCTGACGACATAGTCTTTGACCCTGGCTGCGGGAGCGGCGGCTTCATCCTGTCCGCATACCGTGAGCTTCTGATTAGGAAGACAGGGAAGCCCTCGATACCGCCCCCACCCGGCATCCACGAGAAGATCCTCTCACAGCTCTACGCACTAGACATCAACCCATTCCCAGCCCATATCACCGCCATCGGAGTTTCCATGAAGGACCCTGCATCACCCTCGACGAACTTGAACATATTGAGTGATCTGGACTTCTTCAGGGCGAGAGCCGGGATGGAGGTCTTCTCGCCCTACATAATAAAGACGGTGCAAGGGGACGTCCGCCGAAAGATCCGGATCCCGATCTGCGATGCTGTTGTAGGAAATCCTCCATATACGCGTTGGGTTGAGATCCCTGAGGCAACACAGAAGGCGATAAAAGACGCAATAGGGAAGAAGATCAAAGAATACAACTTAACTCCGCGCCTTTCAATGGGAATAGAGCCTGGCATATATGTCTACTGGGTCATGCACGCCACCGACTTCCTCAAGGAAGGGAGCAGGCTCGGAATGATAATCTCTAACCTGTGGATGCAGACCGACTACGGCATAAACTTCGGTAATTTCCTGCTCGACAACTACAAGGTAAAGGCAATAGTAGACTTTACAATGAGGCTCTTTACAGCCCTCACATCTACCTGTGTAGTATTGCTTGAGAGGGAAAGCGACACGAAAGAAAGAGAGAAGAACGAGATTGTGTTTATCCATATTCCAGGAACCATCAATGAGGTCAACGTGAACGAAATACTCAAGGTCATAGAAGAAAAGAGATCTGAAAGGTTGTATATCAGGACGATAAGGCAAGGCTCTTTCCCGAGGGACAGGAAGTGGGTTGATGTCTTCTTTGATGTACCTGAATGGGAAGGACCGCCGCAGTCCATTACCCTCGGGGAGCTCTTTGAGGTCTCAAGGGGGAATACCTTATCGAACCTCTGGGCATTGTCGCATGGAAAACGCCCTGATATAGGCGCAAGTGAGTTCGTCTACCTAACGAAGAGCAAGGTGGAGGAGTACGGTCTTCAGGCTGTGAGCTATCCAAACGCTAGGCTTGAAGAGGCCCTCATTTGGCCCAATATAACGAGCGCAAGGGACGTTCCATTTTTCACTTATAGGGAGGAGGACTGGAAGAGGGCATACTCACATGACGAAAGGTGCCTGATGTTCATTGGTCATAGATCGAGGAAGGAAATGCCGAAGGAGGTCCTTGAGTACATTAAGCGCGGGGAGCCAGTGTGTAGTGTATGTGGAAAGGGGCTCAAACCCACATCTATAGCGGAAGGGAAAGGCTTCTTTAAGTGTCCGGATGGGCACTTGATCCCTATTCAGGACAAGTTCATCACTAAGATAAGGGGGACTCGTGGAGGCGGGCGGTTTGCCAGTGAAACAGAAGCAGCAAAGGTGCGAGCGGAAAACCCGAAGCTTTTTTACGGCTGGTACGACATGGGCGAGGTTTTGAGAATTCCTATATTCGCGATATATCATGCACGCTATAAAACACGTTTTGTACTTTGTAAATTCCCGGTCGCAACATCGCATCAATTTGTTACTTTTATCCCAAAAATAAAGTTAGATGATTTGAAAATTAAGGCCCTTTTAGCCTTTCTAAATTCCTCTTTTGTTCAATACTACATTGAAAAAAAAGGAACACCCGCAGCTAAGGGTCCAATTGGTCTTGAAGTTAAGATTGCTAAAGAAATACCAGTCCCAGATGTTAGAAAGCTTCCTGAAGAAAAAATTGAAATATTGGCTAAGAAGTTCGAAGAACTCGAGAACGAAGCTAGGGCCCTGGGTGGCGCTTCCAGAAAGGAGGATCTAGAACTCCTGAAGAAAAAGTTAATGGAGCTAGACTCAGAAGTTGCAAAAGCCTTAAACATCCCAAGTGATGTGGTAACTAAAGTCCAAAGGGTCGTAGAGGTGCTGACAGCCAGGAGGTTGGTGGGTGCCGAAGAAGAAAGGCCAGAGAGTGTGCGCGGCGAATATATGCAGACGCTCCGGCCAAGGACTAAGAGAAAAAGGAAGCGAGAGGACCTAAACATGAAGCTCACGAGCTTCCGCTGAACCACTCATAGCCTAATGACGAACTCCGAAGCCTTTCCGCGGGAGCTCACTCCTTTGTAGCGATTGTATTTCTTGCCACACCCTCCGCATTCCATCCGCTCAACGTTATAGAAGCGAAACTTCCACGACTTTACCACTTTTTCAGATCCCTCGCGACCACAATAGGGGCACTTTACCAATTTCTGCACCCATGGTTAATTTGTTGTATGATTTATATTAACTTCATCATTTTAGCACATGGAACCTGTACTTGGTACTAGCTCAGCCAAAGGTGGGCGATGGGCACATAAACTTTTCGACAAGAGGGACATGCTGGCATCCGCTGAGGGCATAGTCTGCCCTGGATCAAAAGTATATCTAATACATCTTAGGTCTAACTGAAGAAGAGAGGGGGCAAGTAGACGAAGGACTGAAGGAGTTGCAGGAGCTGAGAAAAGCCAGGACCAGGTCTTGAATCAAAATTTAATGAAATGAATAGCAAATATATTAAATATATTTTAAATTAGAGTATATTAGGGACTGGTGTTGAACAATAAATTATTCGATGTTATCAAACAGCTCAAATCTAATGAACAATTAAACGGATATGACGAAGCCAAAATAAAACAAACAGTGGTTCTCAGGATTCTTGACATTTTAGGCTGGGACCACTATAATCCGGATGAGGTCGTCCCTGAATATTCCGTTCGCGGCAAAAGAGTCGATTACGCCCTAAAGATCGGTAATGAAAACAAGGTATTTATCGAGGTGAAGAAGCCAAACGAATTGCTAGAAGATCATCAAGAGCAACTCCTTGAGTATGCTTTCGCCGAGGGTGTTGGTTTGGCTCTACTTACAAATGGCATTGATTGGTGGTTCTATTTGCCACTCACAGAGGGGAGTTGGGAACAAAGACGGTTCTATTCCATTAACTTACGCGACCAAGAAGTCGAAGAGATAGTATCAAAATTCGTAGATCTTCTCTCTAAAGAGAAGATCCAAAGTGGGGAAGCAATAAACAACGCAAAGAAAATTCTTGAGAGCAAAAACAGAGACAAGAAAATAAAAGAGGCCATTCCGCAAGCCTGGCAAAGGCTAATAACCGAAGTTGACGAAGAACTCGTCGAACTATTGTCCAAGAAAGTTGAGAATATTTGTGGATTCAGACCTGGGATTGATCTCATAGAAAATTTCCTTAAAAGTTTACCACAAATAAGTTTAGGACCCAAATTACCAAAGGAGCCTAAACCTGGGGCAACTTCGCCCCCATCGGCCTCATATTCATACTTAAAGATCAGGGGTTTTGACTTAAGAGGACGGCATTTCAAAGTGGACTCATGGCGAGAAATGCTCCTAAAATTGTCAGAAATTATGGCATACGAACATAGTAAGGATTTCGAAAAAGTGCTTACCCTCAAAGGCAAAAAGAGGCCGTACTTTTCAAGGAATAAAAATGAGCTTAGAGCTCCTAAAAAAGTTGGCAATAGCGAGATCTACTTAGAAGTAAACCTGAGTGCCGACTCGACGGTAAAAATAGCTAAACAAGTGGTCACCTTATTTGGTTACAAGGAAGATGATCTAAAATTTGAATATGGTGAATAGCGAATGCTAACATTAGTTTATAATGCTAACCCAGCGAAATTGAAATCTTGACCTAATACCAAAGCACTCCGCCGCTTAACTATCTTTACTCCGCAGGGCCAGAATTAGAGTATGAACTCACCCTAGCATCCCCAGCTCCTCCCTTAACCTCTCAAACTTCCTTTCTTTGACTAAAGCCAAGACCTCCTCCACCGCTTCCTGGCACTCCTCTTTGGACGAGCACTTCCGAATCTTGAGCAGGACGAGTTCCAGGACGTCCTCGCACTCCCTCCAGCCCAAGCCCTACACCTCGCGTAAGTCGTTCCAGGATATGTCGTCCAGGGAAACGCCGTGGCACCTCCTCAGGTGCTGGATCAGCCCGAACCAGGAGGCGCATATCTTCCCGCAGCCTCTGTACCTGCACCTAACCCTGCCTTTCGAGATCGCCCTCCCGCAGTCGGTCAGCGAGGGCTTCAACCGGACCACCGCCTCCCCATACTGCGCGCGGAGTTAAAAGAGCTCGCGAAGGACCATTACTGGGGGAGGGGGTCGGGCAAAACTATTTTTACGCCATGCAAAATATATTTGAAAATATGCCCCGCAAAGGGTTTAAGTCTCTCACCCTGCCGGAGGACCTCTACCTGAGGCTCCAGGAAAGGGCCAAGCTGTACGGTACAACCGTGCAGGGCATCATAAAACTGATGGTTTTTGATGGACCTTTTTACCAAAAAGGTCCTTCGGAGCCGCAGGTCCTGGGTTCGAATCCCAGCGGGCCCGCCATCAACCTTTGAAAAAAGTTAAGGCAGTTTTTTGTGGCAGAACCACCAATCGTAACACTCAAATTCTCCGGCTTTCGCTTTCAGTAGTCGTGAATTTGCGGTGGCTACATCCTTAGCAGGAGGTATAATGACGCGATCCTTCAGGAGGTCATTGTTTGGCCAATTTGCAGGCATTGCAACATTGTATCTGTCAGATATCTGAATAGCCTCCACCACTCTCAAAATTTCATCAACATTTCTACTAAGTTCTTGAGGGTAGTATAGAATAATCCTTATTTTTCCTTTATCATCAACAATAAAAACAGCCCTTACCGTATTGGTTCCTTTCCCAGGGTGGATTAAGCCGAGTTTTTCACTCATAGCTCCTGTATCAGCGATTATTGGAAATTTTATCTCCACGCCAAATTTTTCCATGATCCATTCAATCCATTTTATGTGCGAAAATACTTGGTCCACACTAAGACCTATCAATTCACAGTTCAGAGACTTGAATTTCTCGTACCTTTGTTGGAAGGCAATAAATTCCGTTGTGCAGACGGGGGTGAAGTCCCCAGGATGACTAAATAAAACAAACCGTTTTCCGGAATAAGCCTTTGGAAGTTCCATTATGCCATTGGTTGTTTGTACTTCATTTCGGGAAAATCTTCTCCGAGAAGAGGGATGCCCTTCCTTTCTTTAATTTCATCCATTTTTACCACTTATTTGATATGATCTTAACACTATTATTTAAATGGTGTTAGAAAACCAAAATTTAACATCGAGTTATAAATTGTTATAATTTTAATATTTAAAAAAATTATTCACTGACCGGTTCAATGTGGATTGTGACACATTCTATTTCCTTAATTTCATTTTTCAATAAATATTCCAAACGTTCAGCAACTTCGTGCGAAGCCTGTACTGTGTCAGATCCTCTCATCACGCAGTGTAGTGATAACATTAGTTTGCCGTTAATTCGCCGCACATCCAATCCGTGGATGTCGATTATCTCTGGAATATTTTTAGCCATTTTAACAACTTTTTTGTTCAGATAATCTATATTTGCCTCTAATTTGCCAGATATTTTTTCTCCTAGAGGCTCAACATGTGAAGAGACAGAATTTATAACAGGGTCTAAATTCTTTACTTTCTTCTCTAAGTCGCTTGCTATGTGATGTGCAATATCAATCGGAAGAGAGCCGTCTAATTCTATATGAAAATCAACGTAAAGCTTTTGGTCGATTTCGTAAATTTTTATGTTATGGATATTTTTTATTTCGGGGAATGAAGAAGCAATCTCTCTAATCTTAGTAATTAGACTATATTTGTTCGTTGATAATGGCTCAGCGCGAATTATTACTCATGAGTTTGGAATTATGGATGTTATACGTCTCGATAACTCCTCAGAAATTTTATGAGCCGCGCCCAATGGTAACAATTTATCAACATATATAATTAAGTCTACAAATATTTTGGAGCCTGACTCGCGAACTCTAATTTGATCAATTTTTTCGATGCCATCTATTTTTTCGGCTTCATTTCTTATTAATTGAGGCAAGCCAACCGGAGCCTTATCCATTAATATATTTATTGATTTGTAGGCAAGTTTGAAAGCTATCGAAATGATAATAATGGCGACAAGTAGTGCTGCGACTATATCTGCAAATTTCACGCCAAAATACACTATAATGCTGCCCATTAGAACGATTGTAGTAGACAAAAAATCTGTTGAAAAATGTAGAGAGGCTGCCTCTAAAGCAGGGCTACGGTATTCCTTGGAGGCAGAAGACAGGGCTCGAAAACGTGTTATATCAATAACAATAGTTGTCGCGATTACGACTATAGAAGGAAGGTTTACAGATAAAGAGGGCTCATTACCATAAATTCTTTCAAATGCTTCATAAAAAATCCATATGGTGATTATAAGTAGGAGTATTGATTCCAATAGGCTCGCTAAATTCTCTGCTTTTCCATGTCCATACTGGTGGTCTTGATCTGGAGGGGATTCGGCTTTTTTAATGGCAAAATACGTAGTAGAGACTGCGATAAGGTCTATGGTTGAGTGGAGCCCCTCTGAAATGATCCCCAAGCTATTTGTGATCACACCAGTTGTGAGCTTTAAACTTGCAACTATCAAAGAAGCGAATATTGATGAGAGTGCTATTTTTTCTTTTGGGGACGTTGTCAACAGCTCCTTTTTTCCATTAGAAAAGGGGTAGAGATAAAAGGGTTTTGTGTCTAAACCGTTTTAACACTCCAAACCACATGGACAGATTTCAGAGCAGAGGTATCTATCTAAAACGACCTCTCTCTGTGTCCAAGACTCGAAAACCATATTACGGGGGACAGAGACCATTGATCCTACCGTGTTGGGCTTCATTTTAATTTTTTAAAATTGTTAAGTTTGTTGTAATAAAAAGTTGTAAAAAGCATATTTATGAATGTTGAAATTTACTTATGATACTTATTAATCATAAGACTAAGAGATTCAATCCTGTAAGGGCGTCGTACTTCCTAGCTACGGCAGGGGATAACTCCTTCAAATAGACTTCGCATGCAAACACTTTGGAGCCTTCCGTTAAGTGTCCACCATAGCAATTCCCTTTTCTATCCGCAATAACTAAATGTGCATGCACAACAGTATCACCCTCAAAAGTGGCTATATTGCCCATTCCGGAGACTATCTCGAACGGACCGTCAAAGACGTTTTTTTCGAATTTTTTCTCGTTTTGTATATAATAGAATAGACAAGCGGTCTTCAAAGCCCCAATAAAGGTAAATATGCCACTCTTTATTTTGAGCGTTTTTGCCAATTCCTTAAGCGAAAGCAAAAGATCAGAGTCGTACGGTATATTACACAGAAATTCTCGTTGGCCTTTTACCTCTAGCCAATTCATGATGTTCACCGGAAAGATTATGTGAGAGGAGGTAAAAATGGTTTGTCTTTGGGGATTGCCATTGCTTTTTTTCGTTTTGACGAGCGGTAGATGTAACCTTCAATGTAGGTATTGTGGGGGGAGTTTTCCTGAAGATCGTGTTCCATATGATGTGACTTATGATTTAGAATCACTCAAGGATTTTATTGAAAAAGATCCAGACGCCATCATAACCTTTTATGGAGGGGAGCCATTAATAAACGCAAAATTTATTGAAAAAGTGTTGGAGCACGTAAAGGCGAAACATTTTGTAATACAGACAAACGGTCTACTTTATGAAAGATTAGATAGGCGATATTGGAATAAAATGGACGCAGTTTTGCTTTCTATAGACGGTAGAAAGGAAGTTACAGATTTTTATAGAGGCAATAATGTATATGAAAAGGTTATAGAGGCAGCAAGACACTTAAAGAGTGCGGGATTTAAGGGAGACCTGATAGCAAGGATGGCAGTTTCTGAGCACACTGATATTTATGAAGATGTCTTGCATCTGATT
Source organism: Methanosuratincolales archaeon (assembly GCA_014361445.1). Classification (GTDB taxonomy): domain Archaea; phylum Thermoproteota; class Methanomethylicia; order Methanomethylicales; family Methanomethylicaceae; genus WYZ-LMO10. The sequence goes on from JACIVQ010000032.1 coordinate 10,818, forward strand.
TCCTTGGGATTGTTCGATCATATTCATTGGCAGCTAGATGTTGGCTGGAGTACCTTATGGCATGACTTCATTGGGTGGTGTAGAATGAGATATATGCCAGGAATAAAAGCGCTAGTGAATTTTTGGAGAAACGAATTACAAAGTGGGAGGGTGATCGGACTCGTCCCATTTTTGGGGATTCTGAAAAGACTCAGAAATGAAGTTGGAGAGACACCACCTTGTGGGGCTGGGGAAGACGCTTTTGCGATCATGCCAAATGGAGACGTACTAGCATGTCCGATAGCTTTTGATGTTGAATGGTCGAGGGTCGGCAACATATACAGCAATACACCTTCAAATTTATCTAAAGTTAAAGTAAGCGATTCTTGTAAAACCTGTAAATATTTTAGGATCTGTGGCGGCAGATGTCTATATATAAATAAGGAACGCCTATGGAATAAAGAAAATATGGATATGGTTTGCGAGATTACAAAATTCACCATAGACGAAGTTTTAAATTGTTTAAACATCGTGGAGAATTTGTTAGAAAAACAAATTATAAACAGTGATGATTTGGACTACCCAAAGTTTAACAATTCGACAGAGATAATACCATAATGCGACATGAAGATTAAAATGTTATAAGTTAGGGAAACAAAAGAAATCATAGGGGGATTTTGTTTTGAAAAAAGTCAGAGATATAATGACCAAAAATGTTGTAAAGTCGGACAAAGATAGCACCATTTATGATTTGGCTAGACTCATGGATCACAATAGAATAGGTTGCATTGTGATCGCAGAAGACGATAAACCGATTGGAATTGTGACAGAAAGAGATATTATTACAAAGTGTTTGGCCAAGGAGATGAACCCAAGAGAAGTTAAAGCCAAAGACATTATGTCCTCACCAGTAATCACAATAGAACCAGATGCAGAAATGCTCGAGGCTGCCAAAGTGATGGTGAGCAGAATGATAAGAAGACTGCCTGTGGTTGAAAATAATAAGTTGGTTGGCATAATCACAACCTCAGACATGATAAGAGAGACCTCTAAAGGCAAAAGAAAGGAGGATTCTTTGATTTACCTAGCGGCGGAATATGAAGTGTTTTGAAATTGTCTATGATAAGTGCAAAATCGGTCCAGACTTCCATATTTAAAAGGTATACACCCTGCTCACATTTTTGTTATTTTTTAAATTTGATTTCTTAATGAGTGGGCTTCCTGAAAATGAAGTGCATGGTGGGCCGAGCCGGATTCGAACCGGCGACCACCGCCGTGTAAGGGCGGTATCCTAACCAGCTAGACTATCGGCCCAAAGAATGATGAATTCGTCCTCCCTTAAAACTTTTTTAGGAACTCTCAGCTAAATTCTTCTCTATCTCCGATATTTTTATTTTTAGTACAGCAACTATATCGTCATTTTGTACGTTGTCCAATCTATTACCGCATTCAGGGCATTGAAAATTAATCTCCATGGCTTCATCAAATGTATATCGTGTATTATGAGTCGGACACATGAAGAATATGTTAGTTGTCTCATATTCTAAACGATCTTTCAGTTTTGACAAAATCTTCCTTTTTTTCGTGTTTAGAAGTATGTTTAATCCGGTGGGATTTATCTTCCAATAATACTTGAACCAACCAGCTTCTTTATCCCTAACTCTTCTATAGGAGACGAGATTTTGGTCAAATAACTGATATAATATTTTTCTCAAGTTGTTAAGTTTCATTCCAGTTTTTTGAATCAATTCGTCATCTGTAGTTTCATCTTTTTCTGACAATATCTCAATTAGTTTTACAGCTTCTTCACCAATTAGTTCTCTAGTGGCAGCAACTAAAGCGGTGTCAGGCACTTTGTATCACCAGTTTAAATGGAAGGATCCCAAAAGTAATATAATTTGAAACTTCAAAAGTCTTTCTTCTCTTCTTTAAATTCTTTAACGATCTTCCCTCTTTCAGAGGGGATAATTATCAATTTTGCATCTGAAAAAGTTAGATGCTCCCATTCGCCATTATTTATTCTGTCCAAAAAAATTGCCAATGCAGAAACTTCAGAATGGGGCTGATTTCCAACAGCAACATTATAGTCGGCTTCCAAATAATACTCTTTTGGAACTTTTTCTCCACCAACAATTATCAAAAGATCTCTGCCATCCTGGCAAATATTTTTGATGATTTCCCGCAAGGGCAGACCATACATAGTCAAGTGCACGACGACTCCACCATTATTTTTCCAATTTTTTATTAACTTTAATGGGTTTGAAACAAATTCCACCCAGAAGGAGCCTCCCCATATTTCACAAACTTTTTTAACGGTAGAGCAAATTTTTTGATCCTTTGCTCCTGAGATGTATATGCCTTCCGCACCAAAAGCGCGAGCGACTAAACAAACATGGGAAGTAATTCTTTTGTCCCTTTCCGGCCTATGTCCAATTCTCAACACTACAGTCCTTCTCGTAGATTTGCCTCCTTTAGACGATAAAATTGAACGCCATCAATTTTCGAGACCAAATTTTTGATTCTATACAAGTATGCGGGATGGATTGATATTTCAAGACAGATAGAATCTTTGATGTATTTCACGGATTTAATGTCTGCTTCTTTAAATGCCCACCCTAAAATTGAGTTTGGATTGATCGAGGCAGGGATAATAACTTTTATAGTCTCGTATGGAGGTAGCCTAGTAGAGATCTCTTCAATTAGGTCCTGTATACCTTCGCCAGTTTTTGCCGAGATCTTAACTGGTCGAACCCCGATGAGGTCCATCACTATTTTTTCGGATTCCTCTAGGTCACTAGCAATGTCTATCTTATTTAATACAGGGATTATGGAGTTGTTAAAGACCCCAATTGAATTGAGTGTATTAACGGAAGTTAACAGTTTCCTTTTAAGAGCACTCCTTGAGTCTGATGAATCAAGGACTAGTAGGACAGAGTCTGCCCACGTTATTTCTTCGAGAGTTGAATAAAAGGAATCTATAAGAAGAGTGGGCAAATTTTCTATAAAGCCGACAGTATCGGAAATAAGGATTTTTCTTCCTCCTATCTTCATGGCTCGAGTTGTTGTCGAAAGTGTCGTAAATAACAATTCGCCTAAGGTGAAAGACTCCCTTGTAAGGTAATTAAAGAGGGCGGTTTTTCCCGCAAAAGTGTATCCAGTTATAGCTATGCTATACAAAGCATCTCTTCTTCGCTTTCGTCTATGCATTGATTTCCTCCTTCTAATCTCTTCAAGTCTGCGTTTTAAGTAAGAGATCCTTCGCTTGATCATAGTTTCATATACATCAACTTGATATTTTCCAAGACCATGAAAACCAGGAAGTTCACCTAGTTTTGCCAATCTTACATTTTCTCTGGCCATTGGTAGTTCATATTGCAGTTTTGCGAGTTCTATTTGGTATTTTGCTTCTAATGTGCCTGCTCTTTTACTGAATATTTCAAGTATTAATTGAATACGATCTATAACTTCTGTTTTGAATATTTTCGTCAGGTTGTATCTCTGAATTGGTTTGAGTTGGTTATTAAAAATGACTTTTTTTGGTTTTAAATTTTTAACTAATTTTGCAATCTCTTCTGCTTTGCCTCTACCCAAACAGAAAGAGGGATCACAAAATCGATTCTGCTTAAACTCCTCAAGTACGGTATAGCCTGCAGCCTCGGACAAAAGGCGTAACTCGGTCAGTCCGCTAGGTTGTAGCCGCTCTCTAACTTCTATTAAAACAACTCCTTCCTGCTCAAAATTAATCGTTCTTACCCTCCTTAAGTATTGCAACATCTCCCAAGGTCAGAGAGCTCGAAGCTGGAAGATCGCCCTTAAAGGATTCCTCCACTTTTGCTCTTAAATTTATCTTCAAAAGGCGCTCTATCTTTGATGTAAGATCGGCGGGAGGATACATTTCTCCAGCCTCTATCCTTCTGATGACGGACTCCTTTTCACCTAATTTTTTAGCAAACTCTTCCCTGGAAATCCCTAAGGAAGCACGTCCTCGTCTAATCAATTCCCCAAAATTTTCTACCAATACAAATTCATCAAATTTATCTTTTTTAACAACTTTAGGCTTTATCTTTGAGGATGGCTTAAGTAAAGGTTGTTGAATGTTGGCAGCGATTTTTTTATCCACTACTGTTCCATAGCGCGAGCAATCTTGACAGACGGTCAATATTGACCTTTC
>JACIVQ010000033.1 GCA_014361445.1 Methanosuratincolales archaeon
TCTAGTTCATCAGCAATATCCTTGAGTCCCAGCTCCTCTAGTTTACCCCTCGTTGGCAAACCTGTTGCGACGTCCCACCCTCTGGCTTGATAGTATTCATCAAGCAAAGGTTCAAGTTCAAACTTCTGTCCCTTTGATGGTCCCTCAGGTATAGGCTCCTTGAGGAAGCGCCCAGGCAGAGTGTCGTGCCTCCTGTCAAAGCCCTCTCTGACATTAAAGGCCTTCTCGACGTTCCAGACTCTCTCCCCTATCTTGAGGGCAGATTCAAATCCTCCGAAATCGATTCCTGTGGCTGCTGCAACGATCTTAGTCAAAAGGTCAGGCTTATGCCATTCTGTTCTGGTTGGGAACGTGCACCAAATACAGCACTCCCCCCATGTGAGGCGGTCCTGGTTGAACTTCGTCAGCTTGCCCTTCCCTTCAACGACAAAGCGGTCAACTGCGGTGGGAAGCCCGAAAACTTCTTGGGTACCGTAGCTCAAAGCGTGGCTGCCGCCTATGTTTGAAGTCACCATCCCCAGCCCGTGTGCCTTCACTGGGCGAGGATCGTAGGCTGGAAGTTCGAGACCCTTTATGTGAATAGCAAATTCCTCAGATCCCTTACCGATCTTCTCTGACGCCACTTTTACGCCCTCAGCCAAGAGGTTTCCAAAGCCCTCCCTGAATGCTATTTTCTTGATCAATTTCATCATGACTTCTTCGTCTCGCCATCTGAGCACCATGCCGTCCGTGTCTGTGGTGGTTATGATGCCCTTCTCAAAAGCCTCTATGGCAAATGCTATAGTAACTCCTGCAGATATAGTGTCTATTCCGTAGAGGTCGGCGAGTTGATTCGCGGCTATTGTGGCGTCCAAGTTAGATATGTCAAGTAGACCACCGAAGGTACAGAAGGTCTCGTACTCGGGCCCATCAACCCATGCTCCTGCGTATGGACCTTCCTTGACGTAGGTGATCTTCCAGCAGTTTATGAGGCAGTTCGGGCATCCAGCATTCCTTATAGTTCTCTTTACCCGTCCTTCACCATTTAGCTTCTCGTGTTCGGGGAAATATGTACCCCAGAAGTTCTTGTACGGATAGTCACCGATTTGGTTTATGAGTGTGTGTATCGCTGCGGTACCGTACCTCTGCATCCTCTTTGCGCCGTGGGCTGCCGATAGCTGGGTTATCTGTTCCTTGACGAGCTCCTTGAGGCGATCCTCGTCCGCTATGGGTATAGGCTTGTCCCCATAAACTGCCAAAGCCTTCAGGTTCTTTGCGCCCATTATAGCGCCCATTCCGCCCCTGCCAAGCTGTCTTGTACCACATTGAACGATCGCATACTTAACAAGCCGCTCTCCTGCAGGACCTATAACTGCGGTCTCGACCTTGGGGTTTCTTATCAAGTGGTTTTTAAGTAGGTATTCAGCCAGGTCAGTCGTTGTGCCCCAAAGGGAAGAAGCGTCCCCGAATTCCACCTCCCCGTTCTCAATGTACAAATATGTTGGATTCTCAGCCTTGCCTTCAATAATCAGAAAATCGTATCCAGAACGCTTCAGCATGATCCCAAGATTGCTTACACATCGGGATCTGAAGTACGTACCTGTGAGGGGAGATTTCGCCGTAACGACCCATCCACTAGAGCATGCTTGAACGGGAAGACCTGTTAGAGGACCTGTTCCCCAGACCATCTTGCTATCAGGTGAGAGGGGGTCTGTGCCGGGGCTCATTATATCGTATAAAAGCCTTGCGGCTATGCCGCGCCCTCCAAGGTATTTCATTACATACTCCTCAGGCAGCGGAGATTCTGAGACTTTTTTGTCTGTGAGGTTCACTCTGAGTATCTTACCCATATATGCTCCTTGCATTGTCTATCCCGATCACTATAGGATTCCACGTTATTTAAGCATTATTTTTACTTATTTTAATAAAAACGGTTGAAATTTAAAAGATATTTTTATAAATATATTATTTGTATTTTAGGTTATGTCTTGGTCTGCATTCTGCGTCCTATTTGACCCTGATGAGGGAAGAGATTCGATCCAGAGAAAGGTACAGGATTTAATTAAAGGTACTAGACCAGCAAACCCCTACAGGGCAGTTCTGGACTCTCAGGAGGTCGCAGGGCTGGATATCATAGACTGCGGAGAGGTTCAGATAGAGAGCTGGCTATCAATTTATCCTGTTCAGGAGGATCTTTTTATGCTCACTAGTACAAATTTCGGGATATTTCTGGACTCGGACGGGTGCAGGGAGTACAGAGAGAGGGTAAGGGATTTTGTCAAAGGTTTGGAGAGACCACTAATGATTGGAGGAGATCACAGCCTCACTGGCGGGGTGGTTGAAGCTTTAATGGAGAGGTATGAAGACTTCTATCTAATAGTATTCGATTCACATTTTGATGGTATCCCCTCGCCGGTAAGGAACGGACTGATCGGGTACATGAGTGAGACGAGACCAGACTATGAGAGGTTTGGCTACAAGCCTTCGGATTACGTATTCAGCTCGACTGGCAGGAAAAATAGCTATAACGGAGGATCCTTCCTCTACCACTTAATTAATGAGGGCGTAATAAAAGCTGAAAACATTGTAGTTTTTGGTCCATTGGACTATCCGACAGAGAAAATGGAGAAAATTCAAGACTATCGAGTAAGAGAATTTGTTCAAGTCTATAAAGGTCTGGAGAAAGAGGGTGTCAAAATTGTACATAGGGGGATAATAGACGCTCTTGGTCCTGACGAAGCTATCAACATGTGCATATCTCCGAAATTGAGAACTGGTAGAGCCTATGTGTCGGTTGATTTAGACATCGGCTCCAGGTCGGCACTGATGGGGGCAAAATTCACAGATATATGTGGGATCAAAGAGGCGGATATCTACATAGCATTAGAGGGCTTACGCAGAAACATAAGTAGTATAATAGGCTTAGACCTCATGGAGATAGACCCATGGAGGGCGGGTGTGGAGATAGATGGCTTAAAGGATAGAACTTACAGTATCTGCGGCAACATAATAAGAATTTTGACCGAAGGTAAGATCTGCCTAGAAAGAAGGTACAAGGATGTTTTGGAGAAGATCTCAACTAAGAAAACACTCAAGGAAATTGAAGATAAGGAATCCCTAAATGAGCTCGTCAAGATGGGGTTCGCGGGATTATCTGGTAAGTACGTTAGCCTGCTTTATAAAGGTGAGATATTATTCTTTTGAAAAACGCTCTTAAAGATTCAAGTTTAAAGACTGGAGAGTCATACAAAAAAAGAAGGAGTTATGCGTAGGAGACTACAAAGTCCTTAAAGACCTGCGACGGGAGAAGCTTTGTATTATGCGACCCGCATTTGGGACACTTTATAGAGGACGATATCTTGTTTGAGGTCCATGAATGCCTACAGTCTCTGCATTTTATTTTATACTCAAAGGGCATGTGATCCACCTCACCTCATCTCATCATCTCATAGATCTATCGAGTAGCTGAAGGATGTCGCCGATCTCAAGACCGAATTTGCCAGCTTCTTCGTTGCGCCTCAGGTTAAGTACGCAGAATGGGCAAGCGCTGGAGACGTACGAGGCACCTACCATCTTCGCCTCCTTCAGCCTTTCTGTTGCCGCAAAATTGGCAAGCTCAGGGTAGGCAGACATTACGCCAGCACCGGCACCGCAGCACCATGCGTGGTGTGCGGTTCGTTCAAATTCAACGAATTTCAGCTCGGGTATGTTTGAAAGTATCTCCCTTGGCTCGTCAAAGACTCCAACATGGCGACCCAAGTGACATGGATCATGGTAAGTCACAACCTTCTCAGTCGCCTTACTCTTCGGTTTTAGTCTTCCGCTGCTTAGATACTCGCTGAAAAGTTGTGATGAATGCAGTACCTCGAATGAAGGCTTCGAACCTCCAAACTTTCTGTATCCCTCATGGAACTGCCTGTAACAGCCAGCGCATGAAGTTATCAACCGTGTTACTCCAAGTTCCTCTATCTTAGCGATGTTGTGCTCGTATGTCTCTTTAGCCTCCTCCCAAAGACCTGTCATGTATAATGGGGAGCCGCAGCACCACTCCTCCCCCCCAAGTATGGTAAAGTCTGCATTGGCTGCCGAGAGGAGAGAAACTGTGGCCTCGCAAACATCCGGCGTCCTGTAGGGACCTGTGCACCCTGCAAAGTACAAAATCTCTGCACCCTTCTTTTGCGGTTCCACGCTCTTCTTCAACCACGCAAACCTGTTCTCCGGAGGTTCTGCGTATGGGTTGTGGTACTCCTTAATGTAGTTTGCAAACCTCCTGTGTGCAGCGGGGGGTGCGATGCCCATCTTCACAAAGGTTCTTCTCAAAGCCATCACGGAGACCACAGGGTCGCTTCCAATCCCCATACTGCACTGGAGTGTGCAGTTTCCGCATAGGTTACAGAAGTATGCAACATCGACGAGCTCGGGGGTCGGCTTTATAAAGCCTTGTAGAAGTCCTAAGACAGTCATATGCTTCCCTTGTCCCCTATATGCCGCCTGTCTGTAGTGTGCAGGATAAGTCGCAGTCGGGCAATTCATCGCCCAGTTAGCCATGGAAGACATCTCGCACTGACCACAGACCCAACACCTCACAGCCTCGAACTTCGCTGCTGCAAGATCTGGATACTCGTTGTCCTTGGGAAAAGTTATGTTCACCCATTCCCTTGGCGTCTTATCCAAACTGGCATGGGTTATGAATGGCACAAAATCTATGTTCTTATATGTCAGGGGTATTTTTCTTTCAATCTCACTCATTTGAACCACCTACCCATACTCGAATGGTATGTTGAATCCTAGCCAAGGAGCCATGATGTTATTTGGATCAACGGCGCGCTTGATCCTCTGATACAGCTCAAAGAAGCCAGGATCCATATGCTGTGAGACAACCTTGGCACCCAGTCCGAAGCACCTCGCAGGAACAAACCCACTTTCGCGTATGACCCTTGGAATGACTTCCCCGAAGAATGCAGCATATTTCTTGACGCCCTCACCATCGCCGCGCTCGATCGGGACCATGTACCTCACGTGGGAGACCCTGCCCTCGTTAATCGGTATTGTATGCAAGGCTGGTACGAGTCCGTTCTTTCTACCAACACTCCAAGTAATTTCGTGGAGCTTCGGGAGGGAGCTGTTGCCCACACTGCCGTAGAAGCTCCATATGTGACCAGGAACCCAACCACAGTATCTGATCCGCTGGTTGCCAGGTTCTCCTTCACCTATGCCGCCATACATCTTCAAAGAGGCCTCTATCTCACCGAACTTTATGCCTGGGCAGTTATCAGGGGTCAGCTCTGTAACCTCAGGATGAGACGAAAGGTAAGCAGACCAGTGCTTTTCCCAGAGTTTTGCCTCGTCCTCGGACTGGTAATGAGGCGTGCATGCGAGTATATAGAAGTACTGGGTCCCTTCGCCTGGGAAACCGTAGTATTCGCGCATTTTGGCTATATCCTCATCATTTAAGTCGTAGAGCTTCTTCTTCTGGTCGAACCCCCAGTAAGGAGCTATATTGGTCCCGTGGAGTACCAACAGGAGCCAATGACCACCTGAGGTGTTTGGTGCTAATTTAGTATACATAACTTTGGATAAGTTCTTTGCCAACTCATCACACTTTTTGACTCCGAGCAGTTTCACAGTTAGTGTCTTAGGTTTTGGCCATAGCTTTATCGCCGCTTTAGTGACTATCCCGAGGGTACCAAGGGCCCCGACAAAGATCCTTGTCAATTGTGGCCCAAATCCCAGATCAAAGGTGTACTTGCAGGAGGATATTGGTAGACTCCATGATCCTGTGTGTACAAGTTCCCCCGTGGGAAGAACTGCTTCCAACGCCATTATTGCTTCCTGATTTCCGTCACTCACAGAGGTCATATTCATGCCTATACCTTTGAACAGGAAGTTGGCAACTATTGAGGTGTTAGGAGGAGCCGTGGTCACAGGAATTACGAGGTCGATATTCTTAGATCGAAGATACCTGTAGAACTGGTTGAATGTTACGCCTGCATCAATTACAGCATATCCTTCCTCTACATTTACTTCGTGGATCCGGTTCATCCTGACGGTTTGGAGCAAGATACCACTGTAACAGGGGAGTTTATAAGAGTACGCGCTGGCTACATGGACAGGGATCTTGTATCTGTTCGCCATCAGCATTATGTCTTGGACTTCGAGCTCATTTGCAGGTCTTACGATATAATCTGGCATCTTAGGTGGTTTGCCTGGAAATATTTGGAGCCATGCATCGTATACTTCTGCAAAGATCCTGCCTGGATCTGATATCACGTTTGCAGGACCGACGATAGCCTCCAACTCTTTAAGAACCAATTCGTTTGGCATTAAGATCGCCGTCCTATCCAAAAATCTATTATTTATTTTTCTAAATAACATTTACCATATACGAATTATATTATTAAGTTATTTTTCATTGGAATGTGTCCGGAAAAAAATAAATATTGAACCCACATATCTTTGAGCATATTTAAAGGTGATAAAAGTGGCAGAGCAGTATGTTTACATCGACGGAAATTTTGTCCCAAGGTCTAAAGCGTCCATATCGGTATTTGACCATGGTTTCTTGTATGGTGACGGTGTATTTGAGGGTATAAGGGCTTATAATGGATATGTCTTCAAGCTGAAGGAGCATATCGACAGGCTTTACGCATCTGCGCGCACCATCATGTTGAATATACCCATGACTAAGGAGGAGCTCTCTAGAGCTGTCGTAGAAACCCTGAAGAAGAACTCTTTAAAGGACGCTTATGTGAGGCTTATTGTGACGAGGGGCGAGGGCGATCTGGGACTTGATCCGAGGAAGTGCAAAAAACCCAGCGTTATAATCATTGCGGGTAGCATTACACTGCTACCGAAGGAAGTGTGTGAGAGGGGTATAAGGACCATTATCAGCTGGGTTAGGAGGGATCCTGTGGATGGAACTTCACACGAGGTAAAGTCCCTGAACTATTTGAACAGCATATTGGCAAAGCTCGATGCGAATGCCTACAACGCCGACGAGGCGATACTGCTTACCCCGAACGGTTATGTTTGCGAAGGTACCGCAGAGAATATATTCTTGGTAAAGAATGGCGAGATCTTCACGCCCCCGACCTATACAGGAGCGTTGCCAGGCATAACACGTCAAGTCATCATGGAGATCGCAGAGAAGAATGGACTTAAAACTAGAGAGAAGTTGATAACTGTGCATGAGCTATTCAACGCCGATGAGATCTTCTTTACTGGCACCGGTGCAGAGATAATTCCCGTGGTTGAGGTGAATGGAAGGACCATAGGTGACGGAAAGCCAGGAAAGATCACGCGGCTCATTAGGGAAGAATTTCAGAAGTACACAGCAGAGCCCTCAAATGGAGTTCCCATCCTCTAAGCCTTCCACCAATCGAACATGTAATAAACGGTCTTTTTTTGGGCTTCATCAAAAGTTGCAAGGACAAACTTTTTCCTGACTGTGTGAGACAGTCTCCCCGCCCTGACGATCTCAATAGGGTCGATCTCTGCAGAATTGGGAAGAACGTGTACTATGAAAGGCGCATGGTCAATTCCAGGACCGTATTGGTATACCGCAAAATCGGCGCCAAATTTTAGAGCGGGTCTAACGACATAGCCCTTGTCCCTGAGATCCTTGTATACTGCGTAAAGCTCTTCGAAAAGGCGATATTGTTTCTTTGACAATCTCAACAGCTGCTCTCTTGATAGGACTTTTTTGCCAGTTTTTACTGTTATTAGCCCCTTCTCAAGAAGATAGTTTGCCTCGAGTAGAGATAGTTCAAGATAAGTATTGATCTCTGACATGTCTTTTGGCTTGGAGACGTTAATCAGCTTGCCATAAAAGCCAGATCTGTAGAGCTTCGCTCCGTCTTCTTTTGACCAGACCAATACTCTTGAACCGTGAAGCTTAGCTTCGACTTTGTTGTTTTCCATGCCCAGTACCCCAAATTTTAAAAAGGTAAGTTTTCAAAAGAACTTAGATTTGCCTAATTCATAAACTTTGTTAAAGTGAAGGACTTTGAGGAGATCGCCAATCAGCCTGACGAACATCATGTTGATAGTTGGGGCAGTAATATTTGTGATATATCTTTACTTGGCAGATGTAACGCAGATCGTTGCGACAATTCTTAGTTTAGATCTCAGGATTGCGCTCACTGCAATACTCATAGATTTGACGTGCATAGGTTTATTCGTTCTAGGATGGTATCTTTTGTTGAAAAACCCGGGAATGAGCTTCAAGGACTGCTTCGAGATAGTTTTAGTCAGCATATTTGGAGATTTGATGATCCCTACAGCATCCATATCAGGGGAGTTCTTCAGAGTGAGTCTGACAGTTAAGAGGGGCAAGATTCAGATCAGCGAGGCGGCTGCAAGTGTTCTCCTACACAGAATTTTGCTTGCTCTGACCTTTGGGGTGGTGCTACTAGTCAGCATATTCAACTTAGTGGGAGATCAGACCGCCCCCTTTGCAGAGATCTATGCGCTGGGAGCGATAGCAATCTTTGATCTAGGATTTGGGATAGCTGCAATGTATATGGCTCTAAGGGCGGATCTCTTCGAAAGGACTGTTGAAAAATTGGCGATAAAAATTGGAGGTTTTTTTAAGCGCTTCAGACCGAAATACGATCCTGAGAAATTGAGGGATAGTATCCTAGGAGGGTTTAGAACATTTGTTCAAGCGATAAAGAGTGTGAAGCCCAATACTTTTATCTTGTCTTTTTTGGTGTTGACCGCCAGATGGTTCTTGATAGCCATGATACCCTACATTATGTTTATATCCTTAGGCAGACCCGTGTCCTACTGGGTTGTTCTTGGAGTTACGGTCTTTGTGAGCATGGTACAGATGATACCTATAGGAATTCCTGGCATGGTGGGAGTTATGGAGGTATCCATGACTGCCTTCTTTATGGGGTTTGGCATACCCCCAGCACTTGCAGCCTCTGCAACTATACTCACTAGGCTCGTTATCTTCTGGTTCGAGCTCGTCATAAGCGCCTTTGCAGCATCTTTGCAAGGGGTGAGGGGCCTAAGGATGAGTAATAAAATATGAAGTAACTCAGGCCACTCTGTGGAGTGCCAAAACCCTTAGATCGTCTGAAGCATCTTCTATCAAGTCGGCCATGTCCTCCAGGAGGCGAAGGAGATCTCTGTATATTAAGAGCTGCTCGATCTTCTTGACTTCCATTAGTAGCTTGAAGTCAGCATCGTAATACGAACTGTCAACCTTTGACTCTGCTTTGTGCACAGTGGCGACCAAATCGATTGCTTTTTTAGGATTCATTGGAAGAACCATTATTGCGTCCCTTAAATGCTCATATTCTGTTAGAACCTCGCCAGAGATCCTTTCAAATAGCTCGCCAACAATAGGGGTCGGCACCCAGTCATTGTCAGAAATTCTGCTCAGCTGCCTAGATATGGACTGTGCCAACTCCGCCACTTCATCTATCCGGATAATTAGCCTAATGAAATCCTCCCTGTAAAGAAAGGCAGGGGCGCTCTTTGTTAGCTGCTCTATGAGTTCCCTCTTTATCCTATCGGCATCCTCCTCCACGGCAGAGATCCTCTCATACAGACTCTTTAATTCCAAGCGCTGCGAGGCACTAAATTTTGAGAAGGATTCGACCATCAAACGTACAGAGTCCTGAACTTTTCGGGTATGTTCTGTTATCAGATCAAGAGATTTTCGGTATACCTCATTACCGATAGTTGTCAGATCCTCTTGGGGTATTGCCAAAGGGGCACGCTCCAATCAGGGTTCTAAAACAAAACGAGTTTTATAAACATTTGCAAACATTTTTCGACAAATAATATCAACAAAAGGCGATTAAAAAATATGATTATTTATTAAATTTTATTAATTGTCATCCTTTCAAGAGAAATTATTTAAATGTTTTATGCAGACAAAGTTTGAGGCGCCTATGGATAAGTATGACGTTATTATAATAGGTGGAGGTCCGGCGGGTCTCGCAGCCGCAATTTATTCGTCGAGAGCGGGTGTAAGCACTCTGCTTGTAGAGGGGAACATGCTTGGAGGGAGGGCAGCATATGCCCGAGAGATCGATAACTATCCGGGATTTCCAGAGGGTATTTCGGGGAACGAGCTTGTGCTCAGACTTGTCAAGCATGCAGAAAAATTTGGTACTACAATAATGGTCGGTCAAAGTGTAATGGGGATGGAACTGTGCGGCAAAGTAAAAAATGTAAAGACGATCAATAGTGAGTTCAAGTCAAAAGCTGTGATAATCGCTACAGGACTTGTCCAGAAGAAACTTGGAATTCCAGGAGAGGACAGATTCGTAGGAAGAGGAGTCTCTTATTGTGCAACTTGCGATGGCTTTTTCTTCAGAGATAAAAAAGTGGCAGTTGTTGGTTCTGATGAAGACGCACTTTATGACCTTAAATACCTTTCATCGATGACAAAAGACCTCTTATTGATCCCAAATGTGCCGCATTTTGACAGGAAGAAAACAGAATATGCCAAAAGTTTAGGGGCTGAAGTATTAGAAGGAGTAACCATTGTAGAGGTGCTGGGAGAGAATAAACTCACTGGTATAAAAATCAAAGATAAAAATGGAAAAGAGACGGTTGTAAATCTGGATGGACTCTTTGTGGCTTTAGGCTTTACGCCTATCTCAGATATGGCAAGAAGTGCAGGACTGAGAACCACACAGGAGGGATACATTGTTGTGAATGATAACATGGAGACCAACTTAAACGGGGTATATGCAGCCGGGGATTGCACCGGCAGAAGCCATCAAATAATAGTAGCTGTCGGTCAAGGAGCAGCTGCCGGGATAAATGCGTCTGATTATGCTAAAAGTGTAGAGCTCTGACCGCCAACTCGATGTTAATTTTATTGTGATTAAAGGGAAGAAGGTTTTTAGTTATATGTTAAATGTCACATCCTTACTGATCGTACAGTGGCTATAGAGTTATCAGAAAGCCCAGCAGCCTTCATCTCGTCCACATTTATCCAAACTTCGTTCTCAGGTACATCAGAGGAGGGAGAGGCTGTTAACTCCAGTTTTTTCTTTCCGGCGACCACGACTTCTATTCTTCCAGATACCCTCAAGTACTTGTAGGCGGCATCATTCATTTTGCAAGTTCCTCGTTCTACATTTTCCTTCCTTCTGAGACGCAACCTCTTTTCTGGAGGCTTTTGAGACACATTATCACCACGCGAAAATTTATAGTATGGATTATTATAATTGTATTGCCATTTTTAAGATTACTGCGTACTGCATGTTTTTGCGAAGTAGTCCCTAAGATACTCTGCGAGGTTGTCTATTGACACTCTGACTTGATTCCATGTATCTCGGTCTCTCACGGTAACAGTGTTGTCTTCCATGGTTTTGTGGTCGATTGTGATGGCCAAAGGCGTACCTATCTCATCAGACCTGGCGTAGCGCCTGCCTATGGATCCAGCATCGTCAAAATCGGCGAGGTACCCCTCAGATTTTATCAGCCTGTAGATCTCAAGTGCTTTTTCAGGGAGACCGTCTTTGTTTACAAGGGGGAAGACAGAGACTTGTATTGGGGCTATTGTCTTTGGTAGTGAGAGGATGATCCTCCCCTCCCTCTCTTTGTAGGCGTATTCCATCGATATATAGACAAGTCTATCCGCACCAAACGATGGTTCTGCAACGTGGGGGACAAATCGCCTGCCAGCGGTCGTGCGCTCCTCCTCAACGAATTCGACAAACTCAGGCCTCACCTCCACACCATTGATCGAAGTTGGTCCCTTGGATAGCGCGTCCCTGAGTGAAAGAGGATCGGTAACTTTTATAGCTGAAATAACTTTGCTCGTCTCCTTACCACAGTTGCTAGAAATAATCTCCACCTTCGGGCGCGCGACTAGGACCTTCTCCTTCAGGGGTGTGTCAAACTTTTTGAAAACCATTAGGTCTTGACCGCTGAAGCTCTGATGGCGAGACAGATCGTAGTCCGTGCGGTAAGCATGACCGGACACTTCAACCCAGCCCCACCTCTCGAGTTTAACCAGCTGATCAAATGTCTGGGCCGAATAATGGGCACGTTCATTCTCCAACTTTGCAATGAACAGTTGATTCTCCCTAGGTACACCAAGATCTGATATAAAATCGGTTGAAAGTGCCATGAAATAACCCTGCCACTCTGAGAGGATCAACCTCTCCCTAATCGCCTCGTCCAAGGTTATTTCAATTGGATCGGCAGCCCCTGCTGAGACCATGCTTTCTGTCAATAGGCGGAGTTTTTTGTGGCGGACTTCGTTCAAAAGGTCACAGTCTGGCGAATTCGGATCAAAGAAGAACTCGATTTCCATTATTGTGAATTCTCTGAGCCGAATGGGTCCCTGTCTGGGAGAGATCTCATTTCGCATGACCTTACCTATCTGTGCAAGACCAATCGGCAACCTTTCCCTCATAGTGTTGTAGATGTTTTTGAAGTTTACGAACATCCCTTGTGCGGCTTCTGGGCGCATGTATGCAACATTCTCGGTATATGGACCGATATAGGTCTTGAAGAGCAGATTAAACGTGGTCACCTGTCCTAGCACGCCCTTGCATTCAGGGCATCTCAAATTCTTCTCCCTGATTATCTCATCAAGTTCCTTCGGGGTCTTTCCCTCTATGCCCTGCACCTCGCCCAGTTGATCTATTATTAGATGATCCGCCCGAAACCTCTTGTGGCATGAAAGGCACTCCACTATCATGTCAGTAAAGTGGTCCACATGACCTGAGGCCTCAAAAACTTTCGAAGGCATAACTACGGGGGTCTCTATCTCGTATATGAGACCGTGGTGGCGGTGTATGAAAGTCTCCCGCCATTTTCTCTCGATATTTCTCTTGAGGAGCGTGCCCATAGGTCCAAAATCCAGAAAACCGGCAACGCCTCCATAGATTTCGCAGGAGGGCGAAAAGAAGCCCCTCCTTTTAGCGAGGTCTATAACTTTGTCGTATTTGTCCATATGAATACCCCTGAGGTAAATTCAAGTAGTTGTTTAATGAAATAAATATATCTTGTTGTGGTGGGTTAGGATGAGCGGGAGCTTTTACGTGGACGATTTCTCGAAGCAATTTGGAGGGTTCAAGAGAGAGTACTCTGAATCAGAGTTTGTACTTTTCGGGGTACCGTTTGACAGTACTTCAAGCTTTAGACCTGGATCGCGGTTTGGACCGGCTGCCATAAGAGAGACCTCCGCAAATATAGAGACTTGGTCATGGAGAACTGGCATGGACTTCGAAGAGGTGAGACTCCACGACTTGGGAGATCTCGCAGTAGTGCACGGCGATACGGCGGAGACGATAAGGAGAGTGAAGGAGACTGTGGAAGATATAGTTATGTCAAGGAAGATCCCAGTAATGCTCGGCGGAGAACATATAATCACTCTAGGAGCCTTGAGGGGAATCAGGGATACAACAGTAGTTTCTTTTGATGCCCATTTTGATATGCGCGACGAGTACCTCACCAATAAACTCTCTCATGCTTGTGTTATGAGGAGAGCCCTAGAGGAGTTGGGCGTAGGAAATGTTGTAATTGTCGGGGCTAGAGCCTCATATAAGGATGAGATCGAGTTTGTAAAGAGGAACGGGATAAACTACGCATCATCCCAGCAGATAATTCGCGCAGGGACTAAGGAAGTCGGGGCTTGGCTTAAAGAGATTCTGGCAAATTCCAATAAGGTCTATATAACAGTGGATATGGACGTGCTCGACCCTGCATATGCGCCAGGCGTAGGGAACCCTGAACCTGAAGGGGTCTCAACCTCGAACCTATTGGACATTCTAGAGGAGATAGTGGACGATAGGGTAGTAGGGTTCGACGTTGTGGAGACCGCTCCCGTCTATGACAACGGAACAACGGCGTTAACAGCTTCTAAAATAATATATGAGCTTTGCTGTATGGTAGCAAAGTCTATCAGATTCTAATCCCCCTTCATTGCCTGGGATCGGACTTTATATAGAGCAATATGTCCACGTGAAGGAAACATGGTTAATTTGTGAGGGAGGCGAGAAACTTTTAGCACTAGGGGCATAATTACTTGTATGAGATAATAGCAGGTCATTCCCAACTGGAAACGGAACTTTCTTGCTGAGCTTTTGTGTAAACCATTACTCATACAGATCTCAAAATATGAGGGATGTTCTGGTTATTTGAATAAGATCATTGGGTGTGATATTGAAATCTGATAGTACTTTAAGCTGGTTTTGGAATATTCTCGCGGTTATGTATGCATCGCTTAACGCGTTATGTCTTGCGACTTCCTCTATCTGGTATTTATGGATTAAATCTGAGAGGTCAAGAGAGCAAGGAGTTGGTGCCCCAGTCCTTCTCGAAATCCAAACCTCTATCTCTTTAATATCAACGTACCTTAGATCAAGTTTTTTGTATTTATTTTTGTTTACTTGATTTTTTACAATTTTTTTGAACCCTTCTTTAATAAAATTGATGTCAAAAATTACGTTGAACCCTACAACTATTCTATTATGGATCATATCAAAAATTTTCTCGCATGTCTCCTCAAATGTTGGGGCTTTTTCAAGGTCTCCAAGACATATTCCGTGGATTTTTATTGATCTTTCATGAAACCTCTTCGGTTTGACTAATGAATAGAAACGCTTGCCAAAGTGGACTTGGAAGCCAGTCATTGGGATTATTGCAATAGAGATGATCTCGTCTTTTTTTAGATCAAGCCCTGTCGTCTCGAGGTCTAATACGGCAAACTCTGCCGCTTCTAGCACTGATGTCGAACCTGCTCCAGTAGCTCTACCACTCAGCTCAGTATATTTTTCATCCATAAATTATACTCCGCAAAAATTTTAATAATTTTTTTGTGAACCAT
>JACIVQ010000034.1 GCA_014361445.1 Methanosuratincolales archaeon
CAAATTAATGGGTTTGGTAGGCGGTCACCAGTCCTTCCTCCGAAAGTAGCGGATTGCTCTAAATAAGATTAATATTGAGATTTAACTTTATCGGAACCCCCTCCTCGAAGAGCCAGGGTTTCTGTCATATTTTTCGATAATAATCTCAGAGTGAAAAGGTCATTTGAGGGTAGGGATCAAAAATGGTAAGCTTTATGATAAAACTTTAATAGTTTTCCGTGATTTCTATTAGTCATTCCAAGGTGCAGCTAATGAAGCATATCATTGCAAAAAATTCTCCGGGTGAGAGGGTTCTTTTACTTGGCAACGAAGCTGTTGCGAGGGGGGCTATAGAATCAAATATTGAAGTAGCTGCGTCCTATCCTGGCACCCCCGCATCAGAGATCATAGACACACTCGCCCTTGTCGCCGACGAAGTCAACATGCATGTACAATGGTCTACAAACGAGATGGTGGCCTTTGAGGTGGCCATAGGAGGGGCGCTCTGCGGCAAGAGGTCTATGGCATCAATGAAGCACATTGGAGCGAATTGGATAGTGGATCCCCTCATGCACGCCGTGTATCACGGGTTTAACAGTGCCCTGATTATTGTCTCAGCAGACGACCCATCAGGTCACAGTTCGGCAAACGAACAGGACAACCGATACATGGCTTTGATGGCTGAAATTCCAGCATTAGAGCCCTCAGACATCCAAGAGGCCAAAGATTTCGTCAATATAGCCGCAGAGATCTCTGAACAAATTCGCCTTCCTGTCATGATCAGGCTAGTGACCAGAATCTGCCATTCGAGAGGAGATGTGGTTCTTGGAGAGATGGCACGTCATCCCGTTGAGCCAAACTTTCATGACGATTATTACAGGGACTTTGTCCTTGGGGAAGGCATAGTTGGTCCAAAGGTTATACCGCAACTCCATGCGATCCTTCACGAGAAGCTCAAGAGGGTTGAAGGTTTAGCAAGCGAGCGGTCTCTCTTCAGGGTTGAGAGAGCTTTTGATGGACCATTTGCTTCTACGGGCGTGATTTCATCTTCAGTGGCACTGAACTACGTATTGGACTTCCTGAAGTACAATGATCTAAGGGGAAAGATAAACCTCCTAAAACTAGGTCTCACCAACCCATTTCCGGAGAATACAATTTCTGAGTTCATAGATGGCTTAGACTCGGTAATTGTTGTTGAGGAGGGAGAGCCATTCATAGAACGGCACCTCATAAGGGTTGCAAAGGATCATAATCCACGGATAAAGATATTCGGGAAACTCTCCTCCCACTTGCCGCAAACGGGCGAACTCAATTTCTCCGCCGTTGGGAGGGCCCTCTCCTCTCTTTTAGGTATAAAATATGACTCCTCACCACCAAAAGAAAAGCTGGAGGTCTTGGAAAAATCTTTGAAAATGTTAACTCCAAGGACGCTAACAATGTGCTCTGGATGCCCGCATAGAGCGGCCTATTACGCCGCAAAGAAGGCAATAAGGACCGTCTCAAAAGGACGCTACTTAGCCATGGGCGACATAGGGTGCTACACTCTGGGGATGTATCCGCCATTGAAATTCATGCAGGACGTTTTCTGTATGGGCGGGAGCATAGGGATCGCAAATGGCATAGCCCAGACCGGTATAAAGGACCCTGTCATCGCAACTATCGGCGACTCTACCTTCTACCATGCGGGGGTACCTGCACTGATAAACGCTACCTTTAACAAAGCGAACATAAAGGTGATGGTCCTTGACAACTATGTTACTGGGATGACTGGATACCAGCCCCATCCGGGTAGTGGACAGACGGCAACAGGGTCCCAAACTAAGAAAGTTAACATTGAGGACATATGCCGAGCATGTGGGGTTGATTTCGTCAAGATTGTTGACCCCTACGACCAAAAAAGCAGCGTGGCTGTAATGGAGGAGGCGCTCAAATTCCCGGGTCCTGCGGTGGTCATATTCAGGAGGTTGTGCGCACAGGAGTACCTAAGAATGGTCAGAAAGGCGGGCGAGAAGATCATACCATGTATAGTTCTGGAGGAAAAGTGTATTGGCTGTAGGACTTGCGTAGCCGCTTTTGGATGCCCTGCGATGGGCTTTGATACTGCGAAGAAAAAGTCCTACATAAACGCTCTTGACTGTACTGGATGTAAGGTCTGCATTACTGTCTGCCCATACGGCGCGATAAAACAATCGGAGGAATAAAACATGAAAAAATCAGAAATCAACATAGTGATCTCTGGAGTTGGTGGACAGGGCAACGTCAAGGCGGCTCAAATTCTCGGGGCTGCTACAATAAAAGCTGGGTATAGGGTAAGAATTTCAGATGTGTACGGTATCGCCCAAAGAGGAGGACCTGTCGTCAGCCACATAAGGATAGGGGAAGAGATTTACGGATTTCTCGTCGAGGAGAATAAGGCAGACATAGTTTTGGGTCTCGAGCCTATGGAGGCTCTTAGAGCGGTTGCAAAATTTTTGAGGGTTGGCGGGCTCGTGATCATCAATACCAGACCCATATACCCAGTTGAGGTCAACATAGGAAAGGCAGTTTACCCAAACATTGGCGACATACTCTCCACAATAAGCAAAGTCGCTGGATCGATCATCACACTGGACGCAACTCAAGTCGCTAAGGAGTCTGGGATTCCGATAGCCTCTAATATAGTGATGCTTGGCGTTCTAGCAGGCTCTGGCTCTCTCCCCTTCGAAGCCGAGTTGCTGAGGGATGCCATAAAGGAGAACATACCCAGGTTCTTGGAGGAGAATCTCAGGGCTTTTAATGCTGGCTTTTCTATCGGTAAGGCCCAGGCGAGGTTTGAGGAAAGGACAATGGCTTAATATTTTCAAATATTTTCACCCGACCCTCTTTCGGTCTGCTGTACAATCGAAAGTATTGTCTGAAATATAACTATAGTTTTCCTAGACTTTTATGATTGAAAGGTTTAAATCCTCCTCCGACAGCCCTCTAAATTAGGAGAAGAATAGAGTTGGCACTAAGACATGAATTGGAAGATGTTGAAGGCGTCGGGCCTGCTACTGCTGAGAAGCTCAGGTCAGTTGGGATAACCTCAGTCGAGGCTCTCGCCGTAACACCCCCTCGCACACTTGTGGAGATCGCGGAACTGACAGAAGAAAAGGCCTCCATAATCACCCAGAACGCCAGGGCGCTACTCAACATAAAATTTACGACTGCAAAGGACGTTTTGTCAAAAAGGGCCAACATTGGATTTATAACCACTGGCACGAAGTCTTTGGACAACCTGCTTGGGAAAGGGATAGAAACACAGGCGATTACTGAGCTCATAGGCGAGTTCGGATCTGGAAAGACACAGATCTGTCATGAATTGTCGGTCACCGTTCAGCTGCCGGTAGAGAAGGGGGGTCTGAACGGCAGGGCATTGTACATAGATACCGAAGGCACATTCAGACCGGAGCGCATTATGAATATCGCCAGAGGACTTGGCATAGACCCTGATGAGGCTTTGGGGAATATAATATACGCTAGGGCCTACAATTCGGATCATCAAATACTTTTGGTTGATGAAGCCACAAATTTGATACCTGCCAATAATGTCCGCCTTGTCATAGTCGACTCAGTCATCACTCACTTCAGATCGGAATACCCAGGGAGAGAGGCACTAGCCCCTAGACAACAGAAGCTGAATAAACACCTCCACCAGCTACTCAGGATGTCTGACATATTCAATATAGCAGTGGTTGTGACGAACCAGATCCAGTCCGCACCAGATGTCTTCTTTGGCAACCCGAACAAGCCTGCTGGAGGGAACATCTTGGCTCACGGGTCAACTTACAGGATTTGGCTGAGGAAGTCCAAAGAAAACCGACGAATAGCTAGGATCATAGATTCACCAATGCACCCTGAGAGCGAGTGTCTCTTTGCCATAACCTCAGAAGGACTCGTGGATGTCGAGGAGTCTCGCTGATTTAGATCTTATAGGTTGGGGCCCGGGTATCCCAATGTAGTGGAGTGACTTTAGTCTAATCTATAAAAAAGTGGTTTTACATTTTTTTAGAATAAAACCCGCAAGTTCTTGGCGATCTCTTCTCCCATCTCGTCTGTGCTCGCGCCCCCTCCTAAATCGTAGGTGAGCACCTTTCTCTCCGAAAGGGTCTTGATCACGGCCTCCTCGATCATCTTTGCTGCCTGATTTTCACCTAGCCATTCCAACATTAGCTTTGATGCCAATATCATGGAGGTCGGGTTAGCTACCCTCTTACCTGCCTTCGATGGCACAGAGCCATGAATCGGCTCGAAAAGTCCATAATTGTCTCCGATATTTGCCCCCGCAGCCATCCCGAGCCCCCCTCCTATCTGCGCAGCCTCGTCTGATAATATGTCCCCGAACATGTTTGGGGTCACTATTACATCAAACTCGTGCGGTCTTTTGATAAGATGCATGGATGCTGCATCGACATAGAGCTCCTCAAAAGCCACTTCTGGGTATTTCTTGGCAGTCTCTCTACAGATGTCCCTGAATAGCCCATCTGTTATCCTCATAACATTAGCCTTGTGTACTGCAGTGACTTTTTTCCTTCTATTCATGGCATACTTGAATGCCATCTCCGCTATTCTGGTACAACCCCTTTTGGTTATGACCCTGAGCGCGACAGTGTCCTCCCCGACATAGAACTCATAACCTTTGTAGAGATCCTCGGTATTCTCTCTGACAAAGAGCATATCTATGTCTGGTCTGAGGGCCGGTATCCCAGGATAAGATTTCACAGGTCTTAGGTTCGCATAAAGGTCAAAGAGGATCCTCAGTTTCACAATAACGTCTGCGGCGCTCTCGCCAACAGGACCTTTTAGACAGGCGTCAGCCTTCCTTATAGTCTCAATACTCTCCTCAGGTAGAGGGGTGCCCCTTTTTTTGAGACACTCGTCTCCTCCCTCCACCTCCAAAAACTCCAGCCTAAAATTAGAAACCTCCTCGAGGGCAGAGAGAACTTTAAGTGTTGCATCTGTTTGCTCTGGCCCTATCCCGTCGCCCCTCATCAGTGCTATTCTGTAGGTCTTCATCTAAATCCCCCCAATTGAACCCATCCCTTTATGGTTGGGTTCTCGACACCCCTCCCATTCCTGCAAACTTCCTCTTAAGGTTTTGTAGGAGGCCCCCGTCTTTCAAGATCTCCAATAAAAATTCTGGATAGCCCTCAACTGGTATTTTTTCACCACTTTCCCTCAAAATGTAGCCCTCCTCGAGATGTATGGATATTTGCTCGTTTTCTTTTATGGTCCTTCTCGCATCCTTTGAGATCACCGCTGGCAGACCGATGTTTATTGAATTCCTGAAGAATATCCTTGAGAATGACTCTGCAACAACAGCCCCCACGCCCGCATACTTCAGTGCGATGGGCGCGTGCTCCCTGCTGGAACCACATCCAAAGTTCTTTCCAGCCACTATTATATCGCCCTTTGATATCTTCTTATAAAAGTCTTGGACCAGCCCTTCAAGCGCATGTTTTGCCAATTCATTCGGGTCTGTTAAAACGAGGTATTTGCCTGGTAGTATGACATCTGTATCTACATTGTCTCCAAATAGCCATGCCCTTCCCCTAATAACACTCATTTTTCTCACCCCCTCACATACCTCAAAGGATCGGTCAACTTCCCTTCAACAGCCGTTGCTGCGGCGGTCTCGGGAGAGACCAAATAAACCTTTGACTTGGGGCTCCCCATCCTGCCTATAAAGTTTCTGTTTGATGTACTCACACAGACCTCTCCATCTGCGAGGATGCCCATATGCCCTCCAAGACACGGTCCACAGTTTGGGTTGCAGACAACACCTCCTGCCTCAATGAACGTCCTTATATAGCCTCTCCTTTCCGCCTCCATGTAAATGCTTGGCGAGGCTGGGATAACGATCAACCTCGTCCCGGCTTTTACCTTCCTCCCTTTGAGAATTTTAGCAGCTGCTTCCAGATCTTCGAGTCTACCATTCGTACATGAGCCTATGAAAACCTGATCAGCCTCGACCCCCTCAACCTCTGAGACTGGCTTTACATTGTCAACAGAGTGGGGAAGCGCCACTTGTGGGATCAAATCCTCTACAGCAACTTCCATGGTCTTGTGGTACTCTGCGTCCTTATCGCTCCTGAGAACTTGTGACTCATTTTTTGTATTTGTGAACTGGAGTGTTTTAACATCCGGGTTTACGATCCCGGTCTTCCCGCCCATCTCTATAGCCATGTTGCATAAGGTAAGCCTACCATCAACGCTCAGCCTCTCCACACCCTCGCCGGTGAACTCGGTAGCGCAGTAAAGCGCTCCATCGACCCCCATTTTCCCAATAATGTAAAGTATTATGTCTTTAGCTGAAACACCTGGTTTTAGGGTCCCCTTGAGCTCAAATCTTATAGTTTCTGGAACCCTGAACCAGAGCTCCCCAGTCAAGAAAACAGATGCCATCTCGGTTGAGCCTATACCGGTGGCAAACGCCCCAAGCGCACCCAGCGTGCAGGTATGGGAGTCTGCACCCACGACCAACATTCCAGGCTTGACATAGCTCTCAGCCAATATTTGATGACAAACACCCTGTCTTCCCACATCGTGGAACTTCGTCCCATACTTGCCTGCGTACTCTCTGAGTTGTTTGTGAAGCGAGGCAGTTACCGTTGAATTTGCAGGAACTTGATGGTCTAAAATTATCACGATCTTTTCAGGGTCCCAGGGTCTGTCATACCCAACCTCTTTCAGAACATTGAGCGTCAGGGGTCCTGTTAGATCGTGAACCATCGCTAGGTCAACTTTCCCGATTATATACTCCCCTGGCTCAACTTTGCTCTTCCCGGAGGCTCTTGCCAAGATTTTTTCTGCAATTGTCATTCCCATGGAATACCACCAGATTTTAACATTGTGAGCGGGAAATCCCACACGCTTTAGCTGTGGAATGAGAGCGAAGATAAAGTTTTTCCTCGTAATATCACCTCTTACTAGGCATGGGGTACCGAAGTTACGCCTGTGGAGATCAGGACCTCCGTAACCCGCCTCCCACACGGGCTCCATTGGAACGCCCTCACCTTCCGAGGCCTCCGCTGTGGGTGCGTGGGGATCGAGTCCGGTCGCAGAAGCAGGAATCTCCCAGCTTCAGCCGAGGAGTAGCTCACATGTTCTCTTTCACAATCTTTATTCAGAGCGGAATGAATCACCCCAAAGCTAGCTGAAATGGAAGGAAAAGCGGAAGCTCATGAAATGAAGTCATAATTTTTATGTGCCCTTTATTTTAATTTTGCAAATCCTTTTGATAGCTAATGGAACCCGTCGTAAGATTCATATATTTCACTCAAATATATTCAAAAGGGATGCGGTATGTTCAGCGACCCAGTCACCAGAAGCCTAGAGTGGAGCAGGAAGGGCTACATGGGGATGGCCCTGCTCCTGATGATAAATGAGCGCTCTATGACTGGGTATGAGATAATGCAGGTCATGCGTGATATAACACAGGGGTCTTGGAAGCCAACACCAGGCGGGGTATACCCTGTCCTCAAAAAACTCGAGAAAGAAGGACTTGTGAAGGGGGAGTGGCTCTCCTACAAGGGCAGGAAGAAAAAAGTTTATGAAATCACCGAGAGTGGGAAGCGAGTGCTAGAGCGGGTTATCCTGAAACAGAGTGAGATCGCATTCGGCATAAACAGGCTCTTTGAAAACTTTTTAAGAGACCTTTTTGGACTTGAGCACCCACTAGTAACCCCCCCAAGCCTTCTCAAAATCCTCCTTCCTGATTATGAAGAGTTTGACGAACTCGAGGATCTTGAGGAGCGAAAAGAGATGATACAGGAGATCATACGGTGCCTTCAGAAGCTTTTAGAGGAGACTGAAGCGAAGATAAACGAGTTGAAGAACTCAAGAACTGGGACCGGGTATTCTAGGTCTACCTTTTAACTAGGTTAAGAGCGTACTCTATTATCCTGCCTGGGATGTCGACCTCCGATACAGACATCGCTCCTTTAAACTCAACGGTACTGTTCACTTCATGAATGACTATGCCCTCCTCTCTCTCCATGGCATCTACACCAAGAACCCCGCCACCCACAGCCTTGGCGGCTCTGAGTATGATCTCTGCATCCTCATCCCTGAGTTTACAGACCTCAGCCCTGCCTCCCCTTGCTATGTTCGTCCTCCAGTCTTCTGGTGCAGAGTACCTGTAAATCGATGCTGCTATCTCCTCCCCAACAACGACGGTCCTGATGTCCCTAGGTGGTCTCTTTATCATCTCCTGTATGTAGTATATCTGGTAGAGAGGGTTGCCCATCTCCTCCCTGTGCTCAAGTATCGCTTGGGCGGTCTCCCTGTCCTTTAGTGGCGCTATCAGCCTTCCCCAGCTTCCAAAGACCGGCTTAATCACGCAGGGGAATCCGAGCTCCTCTGCCGCCCTCATAGCCTCATCCTTTGTGAATGCCACGATGGTCTTCGGCGTTGGTATGCCGTTCTTCGCAAGTACAATACTAGTGAGCATTTTATTACCACATATGCTGGAAACTGGATAAGAGTTTACTACTGTAATGCCTTTGCTCTCCAGCGCAGCGGTTAGGTGGAGCCCCCTAAAATGACTAACACAACGTTCCAACGCAACGTCGCCGAACAAATCCCTCTCCTTTGAGAAATCAGTAATTGTTAGGTGAAGTTCTTTTGCGTCTATTGGTTTGAGGAGGACTCCCTTCTTCTCAGCCGAATTTATAAGAACTTTTTCTTCCGTCCTTATCCTATCATAAAGGAGAGAGAGTGCTGGCACCTATGTTTACTCTCCCCAATCCTCGCCCTCTGTCTCTGCAACTTTCAGCTCTATGCTCCCGTCTTTCTTTTTGCTTACCTCGAGCTCGGCACCGCAGTCGTTACAGCTTAGTATCTCTCCCTCAATGACTTCTTTGACCTCAATGTCTCCGTCACATTCTGGACACTTTAATTTCACGAAAATCCCTCCTTGAGTATTTTTGCTTAACACTTATTTTTATTAATAAAGATTTCTGTAAAATTCTATTAGTCAAATATCGATGTTTAATTCAATACTCCACAGTTTTATTTCTGGTCTTGTTAACTATCGAGGAGTTGAGCTCCTCCAGAAATTCTTTAAACTTCTCTCTTGGCACCCTTGCCCCTGCGGCTTTGGCGTGCCCCCCGCCGCTCCCCCCCATCCTCCCGGCTATCTCTATCACTGCCTTATTCAGTTCAAGCCTTTCTATGGGCGTCCTGAGGCTCATGTCCACAAAATCCTTTCTGCTTTCAGCTCCTACTCCAACCATAACATTTTTCGCCGCCCTTGCGTAGATCGCAGCTTTTCCCAGCGACCATTTAAGATCTATTACATATGCGATGTTGCCCACGACCTTCGCCTCAGCCTCTATAACCTTGCGCATGTCCTCTTCAACAATGGCCTCTGAAATTGCCCTCTTAACGATCTTTTCGTCTGCACTTGGAAGGTTATTTTCAGAGAGGTACCTCGCCAACTCCCTCTTTGCGTCATGGTTTCTTCCCATAGACTCTATGGCCTGAACAAGTAACCCGCTCTCAAGATAAAGGAGTCTTTTATCCCAGAATTCCAGCAGACGCTCCATATTATAAGTCCTATCCAAATAATCTCCTATAGCTCCATATATTGCCACCCTGCTCATGTGAGGGTCGAGATGGCTTCTAAGTCTGAAAAATGTAAGCTCAGAGGCGCTTGCGTTCAAAGAGTGAATGAATTCTCCTGGAAAGTCCTCAAGAGAGAAGTTTGGCGGATACGGATGGTGGTCTATGTAGATTATTTTGTTACCCGCGTCGGAGATCCTTCTCAGCTCACCAATCACTTCGTGGGGATCTTTTGATGGTATGGCTATGTCCAAAACCAAAAGGTTTCCGTCAACCTGCCTCAGATCTGTGGCAAGTCCAACAGGATGCGAGAAGAAGAGTTTAGCATTTTTAAATGCAGAGAGCGCGATCGCTGCCGAACATATCCCGTCACTGTCACCATGTGCTATTACCCAATCAATGTTTATCTTCATAATTGTTCGACCAGGAAAAGTTGAAAATAAAATAATTTAAATTTAATTTAAATTTAAATTTATGATTTTTAATCAACATCTCCGTAATCATGTTGCCTTGAAGTTTTCAGCCCAAACCTCGTAGGCCTTTATCATTTCCTGTGTAATGCTGGGCTTCCTTCGCGAGATCACATACCTGAAATCATCCATTGTAATTGGACGTGGCCTGGCTTTCATGTCCGAGATCCTTCCTGACTCGAAGAGTTCGCTGACCACCCTTAGCTGGACGGCTTGACAAATGTCTCTGATATCGCTCCCTGAATATCCTTCAGAGAGTCTGGCTACCTCGTTAAGGTCAACCCCTTCCATTACAAGTTTCTGCGTATATAACTGGTAAATCTTGAGTCGCGTGTCGAAGTCGGGGACAGGCACGTAAATCCTTTTCTGGAACCTCCTTATGAACGCCCAGTCCAGTGCCCAAGGCTTGTTTGTGGCTCCGATGACATATAGTGGCCAGTTCTTACCCTTATCCAATATCCCATCCATTTCCTTTAGGAATTGGTTCCGAACTCTGACCTCTCCGCCGACCTCATTGTAGCGAACCCCCAATAGCGAGTCTATCTCATCAATGAATATTATCGCTGCACCTTGGTTCATGGCAGCCTCTCTAGCCGACCTGAACAACCTAGCAACATTTTTCTCCGCCTCTCCCAGCCATTTTGACATTATTGATGCAGCGTCAACAGAATAGAATGCAGCGTCTATCTCCGTTGCCACCGCAGCCGCCGTGAGCGTCTTACCACATCCAGGGGGGCCGTAAAGTAGTATCCCCCTAGGAAAACCTAGTGGAAATAAATCTGGTCTTTTTGACGGATAAATTATGGCTTCTTTGAGTGCCTTCTTTGTCTCCTCAAGCCCACATACATCTTCCCACCTGACATTTGGTTTCTCCACTATAAGCAGGTCCTCATAAGTTGCCTTCCTTTGGGGGGGAGCGCCCTCTGTTCTCTGCTCAGCTTCCTTATTTATTGGCTTTATCTCAAAGGTCTCTTCAGGCGTCTCAGCAGTCGCTCCGACCTGGAGTGCCTTTATCCTCTCCTGATACATCATGGCCCGCTGAATGTAAACCTTGTTCAATTCATAATTTGGGTAGAGATTTACAAGCTTAAGGAATGCATCAATTGCCTTTTGATAATATGTTATCGCGAGACCCTTGGCACCTTGCTGATCCAGTCTTGTTGCTTCCTTAGCATACTTTATTGCCGCCGCCTCTATCTCATTTGCTGCTGCGAACGCCATGTTGTATTCCCTCAACTATCATTATCTTAATTAGCCCCTTCCTTGATAAGCTTTCCATTATTTTAGGTATTTCTTCCTCTGGGATCTGGAACATTTGGCTGCATTCTTTTATATCCAATTTGCCTTGATTCTCCTTTAAGTAGGTGAGGACCGCCTCGTCTGGGTCGGCGAGCTTTCTGCTTTTTGGAACAAAAAATTCCTCATCACCCTCGCCACCTATAGCTATGGCCGTCCTGATCTCCATGGGTGGCATGGGCAGTTCGTCTTCAATCTTCTCGCTCAGATAACTGGCTGCCTCTTCGATTATCTTGTCACAGTTCGGCATCTTGATCATGAGTTCCTCTTGCATCAAGTTTATGTTTACCCCTATCAGGGCGTCCCCCAAAACACTTCCAATGTTGGACAACTCGTTCGAGACCTCTGGCATAACCTCTGAGAGTTGGTCTGAGACCTGCTTAACTACCTCTAATGTTGGTTTCAGTTGGGCAAAAGCGGTCCCAAACTCCCTCAACGTCTCCATCCTGATTACCAGTTGTTCCAAGACGAGAATGTTCTTTCTCACATTTTTCTGAACCTTCTTGACCTCTGCAAGCTCGTTTGCATATATCTTTGCCCTCTCCGGATCCTTCCTCTCTATCGCCATGG
Organism: Methanosuratincolales archaeon; assembly: GCA_014361445.1. GTDB lineage: Archaea > Thermoproteota > Methanomethylicia > Methanomethylicales > Methanomethylicaceae > WYZ-LMO10. The sequence continues at coordinate 11,898 of JACIVQ010000034.1, forward strand.
TGACTGAATCAAAGAGGGTCTTCTCCCTACTTTTTATCTTTAGACTGAGAATCTCTAACTTTCTCTTCTGTTGAGTCAGCCTAATGATCGCATCATTTAGGGCGTCCTTGAGAGGTGGAGCCCGCTTAAAAAATCTCTTAAACAAGCGACTCCACCTCTCGGACTAGGCTGTCTGGGGATATGGGGCTCCTTGTAAGCTTTCAAACACCTTTTCTGTGTCTATCTGTATTGCTGTAAAAAAAGGGGGGCTCTGATGTGGCCATTTTTTGCACTCCTAGAAACCTGTCTTCTCTCCTGTGGCCACACCTGTTGGTAACTCTGGGAACTTCTCCCTCACCTTCTGCTCGGCTATAGCTGCTGCCTCGTTGAGGATCTTCATGGCATCCTCGTTAGCAGTCTCGAAGTTGAGACTGAGCCCTGCACTCTGTCCTGCGTCTATGAGTATGCTACTAAGGGTTGTACTAATGTCGCCGAACTCCTTTTCTGCCTCTGGCAGTAGCGTTGAGATTCCTGCTTTCACACTCTTAATTACGCCCATGGCTGGTGCGAGTGTAACCACAATGTCACCAAGCTCTGTAACAGTACTCAACCTCATCGCAATCTGTTCAAGGGCCATCTTTGCTTGCATTAACATCTTTGACATTTTTCTGATTTCGGCCAATTCATTAGCATAAATTTTAGCATGATCCATGTCATGTCTTGAATAAGCATCCACAACTTTGCTGAACATCATCCTATCTCTTTCTTGGAACCTCTGATTGGCTATCTCCAACTTCTGTATCTGGAGCTGTATCGATCTTATTGCAGCGTCCAAGCGCGGCTTTAATGGACCTGGTGGTCTGATAGTCTCTTTAACCCTGGTCCCTAGGCTGGGAGTCCCTTTGGTCTCCCATTTTTCCACAAATTTGCTCACTTTCGGTCACCACTCTACGGTAAAATCCCAAACTTTATAAGGCTCGTGTGACCAGAGTATAGTGTAACCGCAGAGCCTGTTACTCCGGTGACAGTTATTGGAGTTACAACAAAAAGACCTGATTCAGGCATTGACCAAGTTTGGTCTGACAGAGTACGAGTCTAAGGTATACCTCACTCTTTTACAAAGAGGGGCCTGCGGGATAAAAGAGATCGCCGCTCATAGCAAAGTTCCAAGAACAAAGGTTTACCCTGTCCTTAAAAACTTAGAGAAGCGTCAACTCGTCACATTGTTTCCTGGCAAACCCCAAAAAGCTAAGGCTCTCGTCCCGATAAATGCTCTTGTCGATCCCATTAAGGAATTGGAAAAAGACTTGAAACTCATGAAGAGTGCCATAATGGAATTGAGAAAGATCCACGAAACTTCATCATCGTCAGAAAAGCTAGAAGAGCGAAAGTACTGGATCACTCGGAGCGACGAAGAAACTATAAAGCGAATTAAGGAGATCCTGACGAACGCCTCAAAAGACATTCGCCTATTACTTAACCATGAAGGGCTCGAGGTTGTATTTTACAACTGCTATGACTCGCTGAACTCGATCTCAAAGTCCGATGTTCAAGTTCAAATCATGATAGAGGCTGGACAGGGCGACTCATTCATGCTCAGCAGATTTTCAGATCTTATAGACATAAAATACATCCCGTTTTCACCCCAAAACAACTTAATACTCGCTGATGGGCGCGATCTACTTGTTTTCAAGCGCATAATGCTGGCAGATAAAAAAACTAAATGCCTGATGGCCGAATATTTCACCGGAGTCGAGGCCTGTGCAACCCTCGAGACCTTACTCTCAGGCATGGACTGGAGTATTGCTGTTGACCTTCCAACAATGCTGCCGCTTATTCATGCCCCGCAGCTCAGGGAGTATTTTGCAGGAACAAGGGCAAACCCCCTCGAGCCTATCTTCTTCTTTGTCTTGATGGATGCACTTTCGGTAAAGATGGGGAAGAAGATGCTCTCCTTCCTAGGAGAACTGGGTAGCAGAATAATTAACTCCACAAAGTACTCTCTAATCCTTCCAGACCTTCAAGAATCGTTAAATCTTTTGGGATCCCTTTATCTGCTATACGAAGGCGTAGAAGCTAAACTCACCTATGACGCGGAACCACATATACTAACATGTGAACTCT
>JACIVQ010000035.1 GCA_014361445.1 Methanosuratincolales archaeon
CGATAAAGTTAAATCTCAATATTAATCTTATTTAGAGCAATCAGCTACTTTCGGAGGAAGGACTGGTGACCGCCTACCAAACCCATTAATTTGCGCGCATAGAAGTGATTTGTACACTCCGGAGTGTAGCAAAATCACAAAAGGAGGTTCTACTTTTGGATAAAGTAAAAGTTGGAATTTTGGGATCCACAGGATCTGTGGGCCAAAGATACGTCAATATGCTGGAATCTCACCCTTGGTTTGAGATAACAGTGCTGTCTGCCTCTAGCGCCTCAGTGGGTAAGAAGTATGCAGAAGCAGCCAAATGGGTTCTCGACAGCAGCATGCCAGAGACTGTCAGGGACATAGTGATACAACCCGCTGATCCTGATGCTCTCAAAAGAGAGGGCGTCGAGCTTGTATTTTCTGCACTTCCATCCGAGGTTGCCAAGATAGTCGAGTCGCAGATGGTTGAGGCAGGGTTTCCAGTAGTTGCAGACACTAGTGCACACCGAATGGACCCAGATGTTCCACTTTTGATCCCGGAGGTGAATAGCGAACACCTTGCAGCGTTGGATGAACAGAGAAAGAAGCGCAAGGGGATCATTGTTACAGGACCAAACTGCACAACTATAGGTCTCGCAATGTCACTTAAGCCGATCCAGCTGAAATTCGGAATACGGAGAGTCTTGGTCTCGACTATGCAGGCGCTTTCAGGTGCTGGATTCTTCGGCGTCCCATCTATGGCAATTCTAGACAACCTCATTCCGTACATAAAAAATGAGGAGGAGAAGGTTGCCCAAGAACTCCTGAAGATCCTTGGAGAATATCAAGGCGGTTTCAAGTTTGCCAACATAAAGGTGGGAGCGAGCTGCCACAGGGTATGTGTACTGGATGGGCACACAGAGGCGGTCTTCCTCGAGACCGTAGAAGAAACCACTCCAGAGGCTGTCAAAGAGTGCATGAGGGAGTTCAAGGGGGAGCCACAGAGGTTATCATTACCATCTGCCCCTGTCAGACCCATAATAGTAAGGGAGGAGGCGGATAGACCGCAACCAAGACTAGACAGGATGTCAGGCACACCGGAAAGAGCGAGAGGTATGGCAACGGTTGTTGGTAGGGTGAGGAGCGAGCCAGCACTTGACAACGGAATAAAGTATGTTCTCCTCAGCCATAACACCATCAGAGGAGCGGCCGGAAATGCTATATTGATAGCCGAACTCTTAAAAGCAAAAGGTTTGATATGAGATAAAAAGACTGGTGAGACTATGAGAGTTGTGATGAAGTTCGGCGGGACGTTGATGGACGGAGCGGAGCAGATAGACAACTCTGCAAATCTTGTGGCGGAAAGGGTGAGAAAAGGGGACGAGGTAATTGTTGTTGTCTCAGCCATGGCTAACGTGACCGATGATCTGGTTGTCATGGGGGAGAGTGCGAGGCTAGGGGACATGGAGCGTGTGAGGTCAAAGATCTCTGAGCTGGAGAGGAGACACTTAGAGACTGCGGAGAAACTTTGCAAGGATAAGTTATTGAATGAGACTGTTGCAAAAATAAAGAACCTCCTAAATGTACTCAATCAATGCCTCACAGGGGTATTCCTCCTTAGGGAGCTTACTCCAAGATCAAAGGACCTGATACTTTCCTTCGGAGAGAGGCTCTCCGCGCCCCTGATGAGAGCGGCGCTAGTTTCCAAGGGCATCAAAGCAATTGATCTAACAGGAGGAGAAGTCGGGATAATAACAGACAGTAACTACGGAAATGCCAAGCCTCTTCTGAATATAACCGAGGTCATGGTAAAGGACAGACTGCTCCCTATACTGAAGGGAGGAGTCACACCAGTAGTAACTGGCTTCATCGGGCAGGACGAGAATGGCGTAATAACTACTCTAGGGAGGGGCGGATCGGATTACACGGCAACAATACTGGCATCCGCCATGGAGGCGGACGAGGTTTTGATCTGGAAGGATGTAGACGGCATAATGACGGCCGACCCTAAGTTAGTCCCATCTGCAAAGACCATACCCGTACTCTCTTACGCAGAAGTCATGGAGATGGCTTATTTTGGCGCAAAGGTCCTTCACCCATTGACTGTTACCCCCGTCCAGGAGAGGAGGATACCCATCAGGATAGCGAACGCTTACAATCCAAGTAACCCAGGAACTATAATAAGGGAAAAGGGGGAAGGGACAAAGAAGGTCAAGGCGGTTACCGCGATCAATGATCTTAGCATTATAACCACCGGAGGGGCAGGAATGATCGGAGTCCCTAGCGTTGTTGCAAGGGTCTTCTCAACTCTTGCGGAGAACGACATAAATGTGACCATGATCTCACAGAGCTCCTCTCAGGCAAACATATCAATGGTGGTTAAGTCCACCGACCTGGAGAAAGCGCTCAAAGCACTCAAAGTGGAGTTCAGAAATGGAGATCTTGTCAGAGATATCCATGCCATACCGAAGGTTGCGGTGGTTGCGATAGTGGGCGAGGGTATGAGAGGTACTAAGGGTATTGCGGCAAAGACCTTCTCGGCGGTTGCCGAGGCAGGCGTCAACGTCCTTTCTATAGCGCAGGGCTCGTCTGAATTGAACATATCCTTTGCTGTGCTTGAGGAGGACATGCAAAAGGCCGTGGAGGCCGTTCATCGAGCCTTTGAGCTCGATAAATGAAAAACCCAGGTTTTTCATATAATTTTTAGTAGTTCCATTAATTGCTTAGATTAGCGAACTGCCCCTTCGCCGGTCTTTTGAGAGCCTCATCAATGATCCTCTCCGCCTCATCTACCGTCAATGGGACTTTCTCTACCAGACCCTTTGATTTTAACCTTGTGAAGAGTTTGACTAAGAGTGGGGGTTCCATTGAAGCTTCTTGGAGCATCCACTCGTCGCATAGGATTTCCCTAGTTAAACCAGAGCCCAAGATTCTCCCGCTGTTCATTAGAACCATTCTCTCTATAAAGTCGGGTAAGATTTCGACATCATGTGTCGTGAGCACAAGAGTGGTGCCCCTTCGATTCAGATCTTTGAGAATCCCAAGAAGGTCAATCTTTGACTTAGGGTCCAGGTTTGCTGTTGGTTCGTCAAGAAGTAGAATTTTGGGTTTCATCACTAAAGCTGTGGCTATTGCAACCTTCTTCTTTTCGCCGTAGCTGAGGCGGTGGGGCGGACGATTTGCAAGATGGTCTATCCCCATAATTTTGAGGGTCTCGTTTACAATTCTTTTAACTGCATCTTCATCCATGCCAAGGCTTCTTGGACCGTAGGCTACGTCGTCAAAGACTGTATTGTTAAATAATTGGTCGTCTGGGTCCTGAAAGACAACACCTATACTGCTTCTGATCCTCTCGAATTCTTTGGAGCGTGTTTCTTTTCCAAAAACCTTGATCCACCCATTATTGGGTTTGATTAACCCAGAAATTAGCAAGATCAATGTCGATTTCCCTGCGCCGTTTGGACCTAAAATGCCCAACCTTTCGCCTTCAAACACGTCGAGAGATACTCCAGACAGAGCCTTTATGCCGCCGGCGTAAGAGTATTCCAGGTTCCTCGCTTCTATTACAATTTCCAAAGAACTCCCCCATTTTTATGCAAAAGTAACAAGGGCAAAAAATATCGCGGCTAAAACAGCCAGAATGACCGGAAGGTCGTTTGAATTGATTGAATACTTTTTTAAAGTCCGAGTCCTACCAAGGGTGAAACCCCTCGCCTTCATGGCGAGATATACCCTCTCCGAGCGCTCATAGGTCCTTATGAATAAAGCAGCCAGCACCTTTCCAAGATCTCTTAGATCTTGGGCGTTAATGTACTTTTTATTTCGGAACCTCCTTGCATCCCTTGCCAAGAGCATTTTTTGGGTTTCATGTAAGGAAATGAATAGGTACCGATAGGTCAGGGAGATCATCTCAACGAGTATTCTCGGGGCCCTTATTTGGGCTAAAACGCTCAATATCCCATCAATACCCAAAATTGAGGTGAGCGTGGTGAGCGTTGCGACGCAGACCCATACCCTTAAGACGAATTGGGCAACTCTATAAGCCCCCTCAAATGAGGGGGATACTGTGAAAGACCCCATACTAATGGTGAATAAAGGTGTTCCTCCTGTCAAGAATGCAGCGGGCAGGGATATCACCAAAACGAAGAGCGAGAATATAAGAGGTTTTATAAAATACCTCTTTAGTCGGATTCCGAGTGATGCTGCCAACAGTGTATTTAAAATTCCCAAGGCTAAAAGTGGCAGGAGGGAATTAGCAAATAGTGCCGATAGGACTATCAGCGAGGCGATTATGACCAAAGCCATAGGGCTCAAACTCCTGCGTGGGGCGATCGCCCCGTCTGCCTCTAAGATCTCCTCAAGACCTCTTACTAGATCCTTAATTGCCGAAGACATTAAGATGTCACACTCTTTGTGCGGATTTTCGCTATTAGCTTTCCAATGCCGTATGCTACTGCGAATATGATTATTGTGGAGATCATTCCTAATGCGAGTGAGGCCCACACATTGTCGAATCCTGGAATTGTGTACTCGGGGAAGGGTGCTGCAATGATATTTTCGCCCACGACTCCTAGATGCTCTGCCACCACATCGAGCGTCTCATTAGATTCGTATAGGAAAAAAGTTCCTATTACGACAAAAACGAGTGCAATTATCAGTCCATAGAATACACTTCTGTCAAGATTTTTCAATGGTTAGACCTCCTTCCTTAACAGTTTTCAGCTCCAACGATAGTGATTTGAAGGTGGGGCTTAGGCTCAGCATTTCAGGCTTGGAGCTGATTAAGAGTTTCAATAATGCCCCAGTTACCAGTCCTTCGGCAATGCCTATTATGGAATGGTGAGTTGCCATAGCCGGGACTGATATGGAAATCCCGTATAGAAATGTGGGAACTGAGAGTCCCAGCTCTAGCCCCGCTAAGACAGCTGCCAGAACGTCTCCCAAAAACCCACCTACAAATGCAGCAAGAAAAAGCCGCTTCCCTTTTGTAGCCCGAATTATGAAAACAAACAAGATATAGGGAATTATAACTCCTGCCACGCCCATATTCAGGACATTTGCCCCTAGGGCCGTTATCCCGCCGTCCCCAAAGAGCAGGCACTGGAGCAGAAGTATAATAGTCATTGAGATTAGTCCCGTTGATGGACCCAGCAGTATCCCTAGGGAGGCACCGCCTAGGAGGTGCGCGGTAGTCCCTCCGACCACCGGATAGTTCATCATCTGGGCGGCAAAGAAGAGAGCCGTGAGTAGCGCCATAAGCGGTACCATCTTCTCATCCAGTTCGAACTTGACCCTCCTGAACGAGACGGCCCAAAAGATTGCAGTGATGACATAGGTGACCAAGATTATCTCCGGACTCAAAAAGCCATCAGGAATGTGCATAAGTTTTCCACTCTTATAGTGTTACTTCTTTAGGTAAAAATATTACTATTAAAACTTTTGCTTCAGGTATTCAATCGAATGACTTTTGCCCTTTACCTTTTATTTTATAAAAGAACGGCACTGAATGAGCTACTTGGTCTGCACCAATCTTCCTCTGTCTATCCTGTGTACTTCGTCGGCGATCTTTATTAACTCTGGATCATGTGTCGAAACAACTACAGTCTTTCCTTTATCTCTGAGATCCTGCAGTAGCCGGTATATTATTCTAGAGGTCTCTTCGTCCACGAAGACTGTGGGCTCATCAGCAAACAGGTACTTTGGATCTTTTATTAAGGCTCTGACAAATGCCACCCTCTGCTGCTCACCGCCAGAGAGTTGCTCCACAAAGTGGTTCGCCCTCTCAATAATGCCCAGCTTAGTGAGCAACTCGACAGCCCTATCCATAAAGTCTGCAGGATCAGAGTCCTTGGCATATAGGGGGATAAGGATGTTTTCCAAGGCAGTATATTGAGGCAGAAGATTTATGTGCTGAAATACAAAGCCAAAGTTCTCCCTCCTGAAGTTTGTCTTCCAGTAATCAGAAGACTCTAAGACTGGTTCGCCGTCGTAGAGGATCTCGCCTGACGTCGGAGTCAGAATCAAGCCCATTATACTCAGGAGAGTGGTCTTGCCACAGCCACTCGGACCAGTCAGCACTACTATCTTGCCGTCTTCTATCTTAAGGCTCACGTCCTGAACAGCCACAACTTCGTTGAATTTTCCTTTGTTGTAGATCTTTGTTATTCGGCGGAGCTCTATCATGCTGCGGCCCTCCTCATAGCTAGTTCAGGATCTGTGATAGCATTTAGCCAGGCAGGAACGACTGTGGTTATCAACAGGGGGAGAACAGTCACGGCGTATATGGAGAATACAGAGGACCAACTAACGTAAACAGGCATTCTGAATTCTCTGGGGAGGAAGGCCCACCCAAGAAGAATGTCGACCAGACCAGGTGCGTTGAAATAGGCCGCGTATATATACCCAAGGACCATGCCAAGGGATGTTGCAAAGAAGCCGAGCACAAGGCTCTCCACAAGCCTAACTTCTATAATATCGAGTGTGGAGAAGCCAAATGTCTTCAGTAGTCCCACCTCAAATTTTGATTCATGACCAACAACAACCGCTTGACTGAAGGCAATAAGCGCTGCCCCAACCAGTAAAATTGTCCACAACGTAACAAAGATCCCACCCCTGGCACCATAGGCAGCTTTGTATCCCCGTAACAGAAGGTCTTGGTCAAGTATCCTCACGTTCGGCATGAATGACATCTTGGCAGCAACGTTCGCCGGTTCCTCGTAATCCTCCACATAAACTGCAAAGTCCGTGACGTAGCCATCGGGCATTCTGAAGAACTTTCTGGCATCTTCTATTGACATGACTATCATATCTGCGGTGTAGATGGATGATGCATCTGAGAATAGACCTACTACATGGAATTTGTTGGCTTCTACAGATTCACTCAATAAAATTATGTCATCTCCGACCTTTACATTTAAAAGACCCGCTATGAGTTTGCCAATGACGATATTTCCTTTTCCAGCATCCTCTGGTGTGAGAAAGCGCCCACTCTCTATGCTTCCAAAAGTTGTGTATGAAGGAATAGATGAGGTCTCAAGACCAATAACAGTGAAGGTGTAGGTGGATATTCCGGCATACCCCCATATCCTGGGAACTACTGACTTTACGCCTTCTACTTTCGCGATTGTATTCGAGTAGTCCATAGGGATGAGCTCTACTCGTCCTGCTTTGAGGTACTGTACTGTGAGGTCGGGAGCCATTTTAACGCTGATCTCTGCCTCCCTCTCCAGCCCCTCCTTAGTGAAAAGTACTGCAGAAACCATCGTGGTGGCTATAAGGAAAGTCACTACTATGACTGCGCTCCTCATCTTGTATCTGCTGAGGCAGTCAAAAGAGTAACGTAGCAGGTTTCTGTGCTTCTTGATCAATTTAGCCCCTCCTTATTGTCATGTTGAACCCCGGCACACTTTCATGGTATTCTCTCAACTTCAACGGGGTATCTATAAAGCTAGAAGGCACAACGTAATCGTACCCTCCAGGCACGTCGTAAAGGGAGCGGACAAAAACCTCCAAAAGGGGGTTTCTGGTGCCCTCGTAGTTCGTTCCGATGGCTATGCTGGGCAGACCTATGGCATATCTAATTTCCTTGTAATATTCTCGGTACTGCCAGGATGCCTGATTGGTTATACATATGATCATGAGCGCGGAGGTTAAGACTACTGCCATAATCGGCATTAGGTAGATTTTTTTCATGTGTTTCCCTCCCTATTTTTTCGTTGGAATTATAACAAGGTATCTGAATTTACCTTCATAGCCATAAGAGGTCAATTCCACCACGTTGTCCACTCCAGCCTGGATCAGTGTCACAAAGCAGCATGAGGCTATAGATGTGTTTACCACCTGTGTAGTTTCGATCCATGTTTCGCCCAGGGGTATCCCGTTGAATTTTATGAAGATGTTGCCCTTACTTTCAACACTCAAAGGCTGAATGCCAAGGATCATTATTGATTGCCCGCCTGCCCCACTGTATTGGAATATGTCTTTGAATGTTTCTCCACTCCTTATAGTGAAGTTGTTTGAGACATATGTGTTCTCGTCTATCCATCCGAGGGGGAGTGGCGTCTTCTGGAAAGGGTTGAAATATGGATGAGCGTAAAGGAAGACTCCCACCACTGCAGAGATGCCAAATACGGATATTGTAGCCACGAGCAACATGACCCTGAAGGGATGTGTGATACCTCTCAATTTTATCAACCATTACTTTGGAGTGGGACCTAATAAATATGTGTTCTCTGGTTTTTATTATAAGAATTCAATTCCATAACATTTATGACTTCTGTTTTAAAGGATAACACGGGAATTATTTATGAAGGGAAAATATATAGTGTTAGGAATATTCGTAGTGGTTGCACTGCTCTTGATTGGTACAGGCGGTTATTACTACTACACATACTACGGGACTCCGAGGTGCGAGGCCTGCGGCATGATCATAACCCCAGAGATGGACGCAAACATAAAGATGATAGATCTGGACACGAACCAGAGGGTATGGACATGCTGCCCTGGATGCATGCTGAGGTCGGTCGCAGCCCACCCTAACATGCACATCGAGGCCTTAGACAGCTGGTATGGGACCTCTGCGCCGAAGATCGTGATAGAGATAAGAGATGGATCAGTCGTGAGCGTGACACCAGATACTGCGAGGATACTCCTTGGCGCAAAGATAGTGAAAAGCTGCGCCAACAACAGGATCGCGATAAATGAGACCTCTGCTGCGCTACTGCTCCAGTATGGCTGGAACCAAAATAATCCGTTGGCGGTCTTTAAGAACGAGCTGCCTGAAGGTACGCCAGTGCTGACCGTGGCGCAGGCATTACCAGGTCTCAAGCAGACGGGCATCCAGTACGTTCCGCCATCGGCGACCTTCCTAGGGAGCATAGTTGTCATTGGGGTGGCGGTCCTGATTATAGGTGTATTGGCGTGGAAGAAGCTAACAGTACCTCCTTCGAAGCCAGCGCAGGTGCCACCAGCCCCAAAAGAGTCAGGAAAAGAGGCGTAGGAAGATGATATGGACCCCCCTGACCGCTGTGATGGTCATATTAGGGGTATTCGGGCTTGCGCTCATGATCTATACGGTCCCGAAAGCCTACAATATAAGCAAAAAGATATCAAAGGCTTCCCTTGAGGAGAGGTATGGACTAGAGAAGGAGTACTACCTTCTCTCCACAGTGGTCTGGGTGGTACTAATAACTAGAATAGTTGCCAGCATGCTTTTTTGGGTGACCAATGAGAGCCTCATACCGCTAATACCAGGGGCGATGTGCCAATTCGGCGTAAACCAAGCAGGGGCACCATACTCTTGGATTGACAACGGGGTCAAGCTGATAGTACTACTAGTCTATGGAATATGGCTTAGCCTTGACTTTCTCAACAGGAGGGTGAAGGGCGCCCCGCTGATGCAGTCACTTTCCAGACTATTCCTATTACTGGCGCCGCTCCTCGTGCTTGATCTTGCTCTTGATCTTGGGTTCTACTTCACCGTCAGTGCTGTGACGGTACCGTGCTGCAGGGTTGTATTCACGGCAGAGTCTCCAATACCCTGTCCATATTGCTTCGTTTTCCATGATGCTCCGATGTTCATAGTTGTTATAGCATGTTATGGACTTGCAATATCCTTGGTAGTTTGGTCCTTCGTAATTAGACACTTTATTAAAAGGGTACCAGAGATAGGGGGTGTGGGGATGGAGGCTATCCGAAGACTAGTAACATTGGCGCTGGGGTTTGCAGTCATGGGGACGGTAGCATTGATACCAGCGATAATGCAAGTTTTGGGACCTGCGGTGCCAGTCCATTAGGTGGTCATCATGAGATTCTCCACCACAAAAGTCGTAATAATGCTTGTCGTGGCGGCGATTTTGGTGACGGGCGCGGTTTATCTGTACATCAGGTCGCAGCAATCCTCTATTGTGCTCGAGCAGAATGTTGACGTGTTAGAGGTTGAGTTAAACAAAAGGACTGCGGTGCTGGTGAGTGTTACAATCCGAAATAACGGTCCAGCTCTGATATTGGAGGGGGCAAGTCTTTACAAGATCCAGTCTGGAATAACCCTAGTGTCATCGAAATTCTCCCCTCCTATAATACTTTATACAGGCAATATCACAAAAGTTCCTATATCATACCAGCTTGATAAGGAAGGCGCAGACTATTTCCTCTACCTGTTCACGAATAAAGGCACTGCCATTAGATGTGGAATATCTTATCCTTAATAAATTTAATGAGTATAATTATTTTTAGGATATTAAAATAAATAAGCATTTAATATAATTATATAAAAATTTTTAAGCATTTTGACTTATAATTAAAGTTCAGGGAGCACATATGGACTGGAAAAAGTACGCCCTGATCGTGGCCATTACCGTCGGCTTCATTCTCGGTCTGGGGGTCGGAGCAGTAGCCGGGAAGTCTGCAGCAGTCCTAAAGCCATTAGGCGACCTATTCATAAGATTGATGCGTATGATCGTAACACCATTAGTCATAATAACCATAGCCGCTGCGGTTGCTAAGATCGCAGACCTCCGCCGACTCGGCAAACTTGTCATTGGAATGTTTGTGGCCTTCATAATTTTGTCAGCAATCGCGGCTTCGATAATGCTGCCGGCCGCTCTTGCTTTTGGTCCAGGGGTCGAGGTGGGACTTACCCCTCCTGCAGGATACACTCCACCAAAACCACCATCTGTGGCGGATCTTATTTGGGGGTTATACCATACGACTTTGTGGACATCTTCTCTGTCGGCGGGCTACTCAAGGTTATATTCTTCTCAATAATATTCGGTCTTGCTGTTAGTCTGGCTGGGGAGAAGGGGGCGCCTGTTGCAAGAGCGCTTGGTTACCTCTCGGATGTTGTCTTGAAGGTTGTTACAATAGTGATGTGGGTCGCGCCGCTTGGTGTTTTTGGCTACGCCGCATGGCTTATGGGCACTTATGGTACAACTATACTGGTGGCTTATGGAAAACTGATAACACTTGACTATTCTGTTAGTTTGGCATTCTTCTTTGTGGGATACACCATTGTGGTTGCGCTCAGCAGGCTTAATCCAATAGTCTACTGGAAAAATATAATCGAGCCAGCCCTCGTAGCATTTACCACCAGGAGTAGCGCAGTAACTCTCCCAGTAAATATAAGGGCTGCCCAGAGGATGGGGATTCCAGATTATGTCACAAACCTAGTTTTGCCTGTGGGAGCGACCTGCCATATGGACGGGACGGCTATGTACCAAGTCCTTTGTGCGGTATTTATAGCATAAGCCTTTGGAATAACATTAGATCCCACCCTGTACGGTACAATAATCGTAGTTGGTACCTTGGTAGCAGTGGGTACTGCTGCGATACCAGGCGGGGGTCTACTGATGCTCGCTATGACGGTGGCCGCTGCTGGTCTACCGCTTGAGGGGATAGCATTGATAGTAGCGATAGACCCAATATTGGATATGCTCAGAACTATGATAAATGCATCAGGTGATGTTGCTATTGCTACGCTAATGGCCAGAATATTAGAGGGGCCAAAATGGTTCGTAAAGGCCCCCTAATCTTTTTCTGGTGGATATAATGGTAAAGTTCCTTGACACTACACTACGTGATGCCCAGCAATCCCTGATAGCTGCTCGGCTGCGAACTGACCAGATACTACCAATCCTTGAGGAGATGGACTCAGTAGGTTTCTTTGCCATGGAAGTCTGGGGAGGAGCGACTTTCGACGTCTGCATGCGCTTCTTAGACGAGGATCCGTGGGACAGACTCAAAGCGATTAGAGTCAAAGTGAGAAACACCAAGCTCTCAGCATTATTCCGTGGGCAAAACCTGCTCGCATACCGCCATTACCCTGACGATATTGTGGAAAGGTTCGTGAAAAAATCAGTAGAAAATGGCATCGATATTGTAAGAGTTTTTGATGCCCTGAACGACATAAGGAATTTGAAAACTGCCGTCAGGGCAGCCAAGGGTGCTGGAGCCGAGGTTCAATGTGGAATTGTGTACACAATAAGTCCAGTCCACACATTGGAATACTATTCAAAGCTTGGCGAAGAGTTGGCATCTCTAGAGCCTGATTACCTTTGCGTAAAGGACATGTCTGGTATATTGACGCCATATATGGCGTTCCAGCTCGTTACCGCGCTGAAGAGGGTAGGGCTTCCTATCGATTTGCACAGCCACTGTACGGCTGGGTTCGCGCCCATGACTTACTTGAAGGTAGTGGAGGCAGGTGCGGATATATTAGACTGTGCGATCTCTTCGATGTCCGGAGCCACGTCTCAGCCCCCAGTCGAGAGCCTCTACTATGCTTTGAAGGAAAACTACCCCTTGGAGCTGAACTTGTATGCCCTTCAAAGAGTCGCAGACTACTTCTGGGAAATAAGGAAGGGTTACGAGAGGTTCGACTACGCTAAGAAGGAACGCCCTGTAGACTTGGGGGTCATAATACACCAAATTCCAGGCGGGATGCTCAGCAACCTTATCTATCAACTTGAACAGCAGAGAGCCCTCCACAGGCTTGAGGATGTTATGAAGGAGGTGCCGAGGGTTAGAGAGGATCTCGGGTGGCCCCCCTTGGTGACCCCAACTAGCCAGATTATAGGGGCACAGGCAGTTCTCAATGTTTTGGTTGGTAAATATAAACTGATACCGAAGGAGGTCAAAGACTACATAAGGGGACTTTATGGAAGACCTCCTGCGCCCATCTCAAAGGAGCTCTTGGAGCTGACTAAGGAAGAGGTCATAAGAGTCAGACCAGCAGATCTTTTACCGCCAATGTGGGAAAATATCAGGAGTGAGTTGCCGAAGGATTTGGTAGAGAAGGAGGAGGACTACCTAAGTTATGCGCTATTGCCAAACGTGGCCATCGAGTTCATGCAGAGGAGAAAAAACGCTTTAACCAGAAGGCAAAAACTATTTAGTGGTGCCTTCCATTGGCGTTTAGACTTTTTTGCAGGTGGTGTGGGAGAGAGTACCCTCTCGATGTCCGGTATTGGAACTGCAAATCTTGTAGAAGACCATTAAATTTAGTCACGGATTTTCCAAAATGTAATCGCTTTGAAGAATTGGTTGATAGAGGAGAAACAGGGCTTTGGAGGTACAAAAGGCTCATCCCCTCCTCAGAAGAACACATAACTTTGGGCGAGGGGTGTACCCCGCTGGTCGAGATAAAGGATGAGGGAATTATTCTGAAACTGGAGTACTTTTCGCCAACGGGATCCTTTAAGGACAGAGGGGCGGCGGTGAGTGTGAATAGGGCGAGGCGCATAGGCGTCAAAAGCATCGTTGAGGACTCTTCTGGGAATGCAGGGATCGCGGCAGCTGCCTATGCGGCCAGGGCCGGCATCCGTGCCAGGATATACGTCCCAAAGGATGCGCCTGTCGCAAAACGCGTTCTTATTCGCGCATGCGGCGCCGATGTTGTGGAATGCACGACAAGAAAGGAAGCATCAATGAGGGCCGTGGGCGAATTGACGGAAGAAGATCTCTACATAGGGCACACGTGGGACGCGTTTTATATCGAGGGCATGAAAACCGTGGCATTCGAGTTGTTCGAGAGAGATAGAATCCCCGAAGCGGTTGTGGCGCCCGTTGCAAGCGGTACATTATTCTTGGGGCTGTTTAAGGGGTTTACTGAGCTCAATGAGATGGGGTTCATTGACAGGATCCCAACTTTCTATGCAGTGCAGGGGGAGGGCTGTGCTCCTATATATGAGGCGATCCATGGCGCGATACAAGGAATAAAAAGGAGCTCCTTGGCTGACGGTCTTAGAATTGAGGAACCGCCTAGGAAGGACGAGATTTTGAATGTGATCAGAAAGACTCATGGCGATGCGCTCACAGTGAACGATGATGAAATAGTTGAGGCGCTCAAGCAGCTCTACAAGAGGGGCGTAATAGTAGAGCCCACATCTGCAACCGCATATGCGGCATTTAAAAAACTCGAAGGTCTGAAAGATGTTCTAATACCAATGACTGGAACTGGTATAAAGACTATCGATAGGATAAGCAGCATATTTACATAAGTAAAAAACCATATTGTC
>JACIVQ010000036.1 GCA_014361445.1 Methanosuratincolales archaeon
ATGAGCGCCTTCACATCAACATTTATTGGAACGAATTTATTCAGGGCAGATATTACAGAAGCGGCTGCCCCTGGGTCAGGGTACTGGGGGTAGGACTCTGCCATGAGAAGCAGGTTTGGCAGGTTTTGATGGATAGAGAACTTTGCCATTAGTGCATATGGTCCCACCAGAAAACCCTCCTCCATAACAGGGATCTCGAACTTTCTTATGCTATCCCTGATGTGTTGCATGTTTGAAGCCCCATAGACCTTCGGGATCTCTATGTCTATCCTGTTAGGGACTCCTATCCCGCCCAGTGAGACTAAGAGCGATGTGTTTTTAGACTTTGCCCACTCCACAATGGCTTTGGAGAGTGGATATATTGACTCCGGTGAGAGTGCGGTCTCAGAGAAGAGTGCCAGCAGGTCATCCTTTTGGTAGATCCTTAGGGGGTAAGTGGGTATGCCTTGATGGAATACCACAACTGGCGGAAAGATGTCGGAGTCTATGTGGGCAACCTCCTTCATCTCCAGACCCTTTATTATATGCGATACTGCAATTATCCCGACCAGTCCGACGTCAGGCAGACCGCACATCAGGACTGGATTCTTAACCTTGATCTCAGTAGTCTCAATAATCGAGACCCCGTCAACACTAAAAACCATTGCGATCACTAAAAATTCTATAAGGTAAGGACATTAAAAAACCTCTCGTAGAAATTTAGGAGGCCTCTTCTATCTCCTCCAGTATTAGTACAGGACCATCCTTTCCCACGATCTTGTATTTTTTGCCTTTCTTTAACCCCTTGCTGCATTTGGCTTGCCAGCACTCGCCCCTGTAAATAATGAAAGCTACCTCATTTGGTGGCGCATCCTCTGTAGAGGTCAAAATATCCCCCCACATTCTCCCTATTACCGGTGGTCTTCGTCTCACTTGTAGTATCTTTATTATGATGAACAGAAAGATCCCTGCGATTACAATTGTAGCTGCAACTATGGAGTATGTGAATGCAGCATACCACTCGCCTGAGATCGCCCACTTCTCAGGACTGAATGGAATTATGAATAGGGCACCTATGGTGAGTAATATTATTCCCGAAAAACCGAAGACCCCGAATCCGGGCGTGGCAAGTTCGTAAATCAACAAGATTGCACCAGCCGCCATCATTATGAGCGAGACTATGTTTATATCAAATCCCATCCCTATCAGAGCCAAGAGGATGGCTGCAGCGCCCAAAATCTCTCCTCCATGCCCAGGTGCAGAAAGCCCGTATATTAGCGCGAAAATTCCTATTAAAAACAAGAGGCTGGAGATTGTCGGATCTGATACAACATTTATAACACTATCTCTAATCCTGAAAGTATAATCGGTGACTGTTGCACCTTTGGTGTTCAACTTCACAGCCCCGATAGCTGTTTTAACCTCTAACCCGTGGATGGTATTTAATAGGACCTCGAGAGTTTCTGCCCTGAACTCTATGACGCCTTGTGCATGTGCCTCCTCATCATTCACATTCACATTCTCCGTGATGAACCTAATCGCCAGGGTTTCGTTCCTTCCGTGCGCTTTTGCCTGAGTTGCCATAACGGAAATCAAGGCATTTAGTATCTTTGTGTCGTTGATCGGCTGACTGCCCAACGGAGAGTAGGCTATGGGTTGACATGACCCTATTATAGTGTGCGGTGCCATTGCAGCAACATGTGTTGCCATCAGTATATATGTACCTGCAGACCATGCGGTCGTTCCGGGCGGATACACATAACCAATTACCGGGACAGGAGAGTTCTCGATCGCCGTTATCATGCGGAGTGTTGAGTCGAGGCTACCGCCGGGGGTTGAAAGCATCAGGACCACTGCGGAATACCCCTCCCGACGTGCAACATCAAGCGCATCGATCAAAGCCTCAGAATGTGCCATGGAGATGGTCCCGCTTACTTTGAACACGAGAACCTTTCCGCTATTAGCACTCACTTGTGATGACAAGGTTAAGAAGGCGATAATAGAAAAAATCAAAAAAATTGTTAGGGGTCTTCTAGCCATTTCATTTATTTCTCCGTACTCCCTGATTTCTTGTCCAGAGCTTTTGCTAAACCAGCAAATTCAGCAAAAGTTGTGCCCCCTGTGGAGGTCACTAGGATTAGGTTCTTCTCCCTTGCTACCTCAGATATCATTTGAAACTCTCGCAGCTTCAGTGCTATGGGCGTCTTCTTATATAGCTGTGCAGCCTCGCTCATCTTCTGAGCCGCTTGATACTCTCCCTCCGCTATTATTATTCTGGACCTTCTCTCCCTCTCGGCCTCTGCCTGCTTTGCCATAGCCCTCTGGAGTGATTCTGGCAGAATCACGTCCTTTATTACCACTGCTGTGACCTTGATGCCCCAAGCGTCTGTGGGAATATCTAGTGTGGATTGAAGCCTCTGGTTTAACTCCTCCCTCTTTGTGAGTAGGTCGTCAAGCTGCACCTGACCGAGTATGTCCCTGAGGGTGGTTTGAGCAAGAAGGTTGGTGGATAACATGTAATTCTCAACTTGAACTATCGCCTTTATCGGATCAAATACCCTGTAGTAAACCACAGCGTCAACTTGCACTGTGACATTGTCCTTTGTTATTATCATCTGCCTTGGCACATCGAACGTCAGAACTCTAAGATCTACCTTCCTTAGAGAATCTATGAATGGGATTATGAAAAAAATACCAGGGCCCTTGGCGCCCAGAAGGCGCCCCAGCCTGAATATGACCGCGCGCTCATACTCCTTAACAATTTTTATTGCAGAGGATAAAAACCATAGTATGATTACTAAAATTATTATGTATACTAGGAGGTTGGCTAGGCCTGTCAAAGAAGTTGGGATTATCTGATTGGTAATTCCTAAAATGCTCAAGAAATAAACCCCTACTTAAATATAGAAAGGGATGGATATGTACTTTACTCTTGGGGCTCCCAAATCGCCATAGGGCTGTCCCAAAGAGCAGATATCCTCTGGTCTATGGGCTTCACTCTAGCTCTACCCCTACCTCGCCCCAGCCTCTTGTTTTTGTGAATTATTCGCCTTACTTGTAGGAGGGACATTTTTGTCTCCGAGATATAGATCGGTGTCGAAGTATATAACATTTCTCTTCGGCTATTATCGTTAATTAATTCGACTTTTGTCTATTTAATAGGGAGCATCCTTCGTAAGGATTCTGCCATTATGGAATAGGTCTTGTCTAGCCTTCCAGAGCTGGAAGTTCCAGCGTTGTAAACGTCAAATTCCATAAAGTCGATGCCTATTATCTTGGACTTGGACTTTAAAATCCAGGAGATTAGACCGTAAAGATCTCTATGTGTAATGCCAAAATAGTCCAAGAACCGCGCACCTTTTATTGAGGTGTTTGCGCAAACATCTACATCCACGGAGACGTAGGTGAATGGCAAATCAGTTCTGGATAGAATAGAGCCTACCTCATAAAAGTTCTTTTGAATATCTTCTTTCTTTATAACATGAACCCCAGAAGACTCTGTACCCTTATAGAATTCGACATATCTCTTGACTCTTTCGTCATTAATCTCCTCGGCTACCTTTGGAGGGTAGTCTGAGACGCCCACAACATAAATGTTCTCCATGGGAACTATCTGCGCAATATAGCTGAGGAAAGAGTCAGCATTGTAGCTGTCCGGTCTATTGTAGATGTATGGATCGTTGGGCGAAAACTTTGTTTCTGGGTTGTTCTCAACGTCATACTGTAAGAGTCCACACCTTATAGTGGGAGGTATGAAGTCGAAGTGGCTATCGAATACCACAAGCCTCATGTTCTCGCCCCCATACTCTTCGCATAGAGCGGTAATCACACCCCCGGAGAGGGAGTGGTCTACTCCGACCAACACAGGCATCTCAGGGAGAACATCCCCCTTCACCTTTTGGGTCAATTCATTGGCATAATCTAGGCATCCGTTGGAGTCGATGAATGTTACAAAGTTTTCTACTGTCAACATAAAAAGCATATCAGGCGGGGGTGTTGGGGTCAACCATGGCTCAACATAGTTATCTATGTACTTCATAGGGCGCTTAAGCTCAGACAGTATGCCCATTACAGGATCCTTGAATGGGACCTCTCTGTAACCATCTTCACAGGCATGAATTTTTCTTTGTATGTAGGCCTCTCTTTCGTCTGGATCTAGTGGTCCATTAAGGATCTTGTAACTCATAATTAGACCGTCGTAGCAATTTTCTAAAAAGAAATAAAAAGGGGGGTTAGTTTGTCCTTGGCTTTATTTTCGCTTAACGATTGGCTCGATTATCTCTACAATGTCCACCATTTTGAGTGGAGACTTTATCATCTCAATAGCATCGGTGAGATTTCTCCAGCAGAATGGGCATGTGCTAGTTAGTACTGATGCACCAGTCGACTCCGCTTCTCGTACGCGCTTTGCTGAAGTCTCTAACGAGTAGTCCGCGAATCCGCCTCTGACGCCACCGCCTGCGCCGCAGCAGAATGAGAACTTTCTATTGCGGTACATTTCGACCAAGTTGACGCCAGGGATTGCCTTGAGCACATTTCTGGGCGCCTCGTAGACCTCTGCGTGTCTACCAAGGTGGCACGGATCATGGTAGGTCACGGTATTGTTGAAGCTGCCAGTGAACTCTATCTCGCCCTTGTTCAGCATCTCCTCTATCAGCTGGATCGTGTGTATGACCTTAACGTTCTCCATCTTGCCGAACTTGTCAGTGTACCCTTCTGGCGGATCCATCTTATAGTCTCTTGAAAGTGTTCTATAGCATCCAGCGCATGTGGTTATGAAGCCGCTCGCTCCATACTTCTCTGGGAGCTCCTTGTTATGCTCAACGAACTCCTTTGCTAGGTCGTACTGACCAGTCCTGAGCAGTGGAGAAGCGCAGCACCACTCATCCTCTGAGACTGTGAAGTCCACTTTGAGCTTCTGGAGGAGCTTCACCGTGGCGAGTGCCACGTTCTTCTGCCTATAGGAGGCTGTGCAGCCTGCGAAGTATATGTACTCTGCCTTCTTCGGGAGCGATGATCTGATGCTGCTAGGCAGCCAATCAAGTCTGTTCTCATGTTTCTCAAGATACGGGTTGCGGTTTACACCTATTGTGGAGCTCCACTTCTTTATTCCCTCAGGTATTGCTACGTTCTGCTTCCAAGCCTCGCTTCTGAGAGCCTCAAACATCCTCAGAATGTAGGGCTTTATGTCGGTCTCGCACATCTGTTGGCATGCGCCGCATCCCGTGCAAGTGAACAGAACGTGGGCCACTGCGTCAGACCATTGGAGTTTGTTGCTGAGCAGCCCTTTGGCTATTGCGGATTTTCCTCTACTACCCCTGTATGAGTCGAAGTGGAATTTGTCACCTTGGACGCACAGCATCGCCGCAAAGTTCGCTGTTTTGCCCCACTCATATCCATACTTGCAGTTACCACAGTGGGTGCACATGGAGATATAATCATACAATTTTGCCAATTCTTTAAGTGAAGTGTTCTTCAATTCAAGTGCCATTGGTATTGCCCCCTTTATCTAACACCCAACTTGCCTGGGTTCATAATGTTGTTTGGATCTAGCATGTCCTTTATCTTGGTCATGAGGTAGACGTAGCCAGCGTCTGCGGCAGCATTAAGCTCATTCATGTATTCTACCGGCGGCTTGTACGGTAGCATACCTAATGGTATACCTGCCCTGACACACTCTACCATCGCATCCCTTGCTGCCTTGACCGATTCTGGGTTCCTCTTGTCGAAGGGAGTCATACACCTGAGCATACCATAATGAGCACCCTGGTAGTCTGTGAACCTTGTGGCTGGCGATAGACCGTGTCTGATGTATATCTCCTTCCACTTCTCGTATAGTATGGGCCAGCTCTTGCACGGCGCAAAGGTTCCTGGCCAGGCAAGTCCTCCACCGCATGACTTGGAGTAGTTCTTAGTGGAGCCAACGATCCTGCTAGGTAGCTCGGTTCTCCCTCTCTTAGCCTCCTCAGGATACTCAAAGTCTATCAGTTGTGTCCCTCTTGCCTTCTCCTCCTGTACGACCTTCTTCCACATCTTGCGCTTGTACTCAAGTTCCTCCTCAGTCCACCCGCTAATTACTGTATAACTGAAGAACTCGGGCGCATCCTTTGGCTTGTCCTTGTACGGGAATGTGATTGGGATTTGTGCTAGCCACCAGCTAACTGCAGTGACCTCGTCGCAGAGAGAATAGTGCCGCCAGTGAACCATGTACTTGGTTATGTCCTTGGCACTTGCCGCCGCGATTGTCAGCACATCTCTGTATGGTCTTATTGGGAAGATCCACAATCCCAGTTTTGTCACAATGCCTGTGGTACCCATCCAGCCAGTGAAGAGTCCATCCATCCTTGGCAGTGGTAGAAATGAGTGCCAAGAGTCAGAGTATGCACAAGATCCGATCTTGACAACCTCTGCTGTTGGGAGTACCACTTCCATGCTTGAAAGAAGCTGACTGTTTATGCCCAACCTCCCATTGAGGTGCCCTATGCCGTGGTTTATTGCCATAGCCAAGACTGATGCTGATGCAGGATGTACGCCCCAACCAAACTCAAAACCCTTTGAGAACTCCACACCTTCCCATTGCGGGTTTGTGGCTTTAAGCGCCGCAGACAGTTGGGCATGGCTCACACCAGGTTCTATTACAGCGTAGCAAGTCTCCGGATCTATTTTGATTATTTGATCCATTCGCTTGAGGTCCATTATTATGCCGCCTTCTTCGGGCACACAGAGTCCTCCAATGTTGGTTGCATTCACATATGGGATCACCGGGATCTTCTGATGGTTTGCGAGTCTCAGAATTCTCTGGATCTCCGTGACGGTCTTCGGCATCACTACGTAGTCTGGCATTCTAGGCTCTGCCCACGTCAGGTCCCAAGAGTATGGTATTAGGTTGGCCTCTTCATTGCTAACGTATTCCTGTCCAACGATCTGCTCGAGTTTCGCAAGAATTTCCTTATTTCCTCTTGCCAATTTCTCACCCTCAAATTTGAGAGTGAAATAATGAACGCTCATATATAAGATTTGAGTAGTTGCTCGCTCAAAGTTGAGGCGGGTTTTCTCAATAAGATCCATTAGAATTGAAATTTTTAAAATCAAAATATTAGCCCAATCTCGGAGCTCAATCTCCCGGAAAGACACTCTTTGAAGCCTTTGAATACCGCCCGTTAAATGGTTCCCATTCAAGCCTATAGGCCATGTGCTTCTCATAAGGTCCTTCCAGCCGAGGAGGTTAAATACCTGACCTTATCTGGGGGGCTTATATTGGATTCAAAAAAAGCATCAC
This sequence comes from Methanosuratincolales archaeon, assembly GCA_014361445.1. Lineage (GTDB taxonomy): Archaea > Thermoproteota > Methanomethylicia > Methanomethylicales > Methanomethylicaceae > WYZ-LMO10. Next base: position 7,259 of record JACIVQ010000036.1, read on the forward strand.
TGTTCATTGTCCTAGTTGCGCTTGTTCTGACAACTTTTTCAGTCTTAACTCCCTTGACTCAGCATTCTTATAACTGTGATATAGGGTGCTCGAGAGCTGATGTTTATCTTGGACCCTTCATGATCGGATCAGTAGAGGTGCGGGTGAGAGAGGTACAGAGTCCCCCTAACATCTCTCTATCAAGGATCAACAACTCGCCCATCAGACTACTTCAAAAACCTTTACCAATGGCAGGCATCAGATGTCTGGTTATTAAGACAATAGAGGAACCTATGCCTGGGGCACCCGAAGATACTGTTGGGGTAGGTTTGATTGTCAGGACGCCACAGGGATCAAGATCTACTTTGTTATGCACTGCAGCCCAGTCAGAATATGCATCTCGTCGTATTTCCGGAGATTTGGGTGAGATCTATGAGTGCACCTCTACACGCATTTGGGAAACAATATCGCCACTAAAAAGCGGGAACGTTTCAGCACTTTTCGTCATGGAGGATTTTTTCCCTGCCTTATCTATGATGGTCCGGGACAAAGGCACCTCGTTTCTCCAGGTTGACGTTGTCGGCGTTTACACCCTCTCGGACACACTCGTATTCAATGAGGCCGGGCGTTATATTGAAGTGAAATACTATGGCATGTTGGACTTGATTAATCGCTACCCACCGCATATTACCGTGAATGGAACAGACATCCCATTAAGCTGTGGTATTGCCAAGGTTGGCGAAATAGAAGGCCTTCATATTGTGGAAATTCCTGGCGTTTATCTGCCCATAATCGGCCTAAAAGAAATCCAACTTCCTATCGAGCTTTGATGTGATTAATATGACGATTTTCCTGAGACGCTCAATGATTTTGATATTAACTTTATGCACAGTTGTTATAAATTTAGCCAGCCTAACACCCTATACGCTTGCCTACACCGATTCGCTCATATTGAATCCTGAAGACTTCACCTTTCAGAGTAGTTTTTCTCCGGCTGGAAATACCCTCTCCCAGATTTATGGTTTTGACAGCGGTGACCCAATAAGAAATAATTACTCTGTAGCCCTCTCTGATGGAATCTCCGTTTATGCCTACGCTATGGTGCCAATTGGCTACGCAACCCGACCAAATGTGAATTCCTCTGGTCTCTACAAATATGTGGGCGTCGCACCCTCAGAATTTTCATACCTTGAATGGGTCGCCGAGTCGACCTCTGTCAATGTGGTGAAATACCATGTCCCTCCCTATAGTATGGGTCAGACCTCCTACGGTTATACCGTTTCAGGCTCAAAACCCTCGGGGTCAAGAAAAATAGAGTTTGATGGTCCCTCTCTTTGGGCGCTTGCAGATTTCTGGTACCCCAACAACGAGCATCTCACGGAGTATTCAGAAGCCAATGTTGAACTTCGTTTCTCTTCTGTGAGAGTCGATCTACATCGAACCGAATTGAATGTTCAGGCTTATCCCTCAGAGGGAACCGCTCCCCTAACCGTGAGGTTCTGGGCTGAGGCCAAGGACGGCGTTGAGCCCTACTCTTACCTTTGGGATTTCGGAGATGGGTATTCAACGGAAAAAGACCCTCTCCACACATTCTGTGAGCCAGGAGTTTATCAGGTCAGCTGCAAAGTGACAGACGCTGTGGGAATCTCCGATGTAAAGACCCTCTCAATTAGGGTAAATCCATTAGTGCTAACAATACAAGTTGAGGGCTGCGGTACAACAGCACCTCCTCCGGGCGAATACCTCAAAAAATTGGGAGAACAGGTCTCCGTCATCGCAATACCAGAGGAGGGGTGCTCATTGTATGGCTGGGTACTTGATGGCATACCTTCAGGGTATAAAGATACCTTCAACGTAGTGATGAACACAAACCACACTTTGAAGGCAAAGTTTACATCAGCCCTCCAAGTGTTTGCATCCGCTTATCCAACCACGGGACCTCCGCCCCTAAACGTAACTTTTTCCTCGTACGTCTCTGGGGGCACTCCTCCTTATTCTTACACCTGGGACTTTGGAGATTTTGGTGTTTCCAATCTTCCAAACCCCTATCATGTTTACTCCCACCCCGGCTCCTACATTGCAAGGCTCACCGTATTGGACAGTAGCGGCAGAAGAGGCGTCGCAGAGGTAGGCCCCATATGTGTCCTCTCTAGCTTTGACCTCGTCATCACTAAAGAGCGTGATATCTACTTGAGGCCAGGAGAATCCTCCTCCACCAAGATCTACGTGAACTCTTCAATTTCGCTGCCAGTCAGTCTCAGTCTTGAGTGGGTAGGATCTGTTCCTGCTGATTCTACCGTCAAGGTTTCTCCTCCATCATCATTCACGAATTTCACCTCCATTCTCTCAATTTCGACATCCTTCTCGACTCCACCAGGCGATTACATCTGTTTGGTTAAGGGTGTGGCTGGAGATATGATAAGGTCTGTTGAGGTCTTGGTCAGAATCTTTCCTGCAATATATGTCTTGGATTTGAGGGCGGGGAACGGTGGGACGACCTCTCCCCATCCAGGGATATATCAATACCTATCTGGTCAAATGGTCACAATAGAAGCAGTTCCAGATTTTGAACATCAATTCGCCGGATGGGTTCTGGACGGGGCTCCCTACAGCTCTGCTAACCCCCTCAACTTGATTATATATGAAAACCACACATTAGAAGCAAATTTCATCGCAGTTCAAAAGCCGCCCCAATCATCAATTACGCTCAATGTCAAGTATTGGGATGGCTTTTGCTGGAAAATTGGGGATTGCTACATGTACGGTTTCATGAATCTTCCTGGACAGGGGCTCATCTTATCAAACCCTGCAACTTACCCCGTAAACATAAGTGACGTCGTTAATTTACAATTCATACCTAGGAATAAAGAAGGATTGTTAGTTGATACATGGGGCGGCTCGCCGGTGGCAAAGGTTTTTTCTGCCAGTTACATTTCTGGAGCAACCAAGGTAGACATCGCCCCACAACAATTGACGTTCCCCTACTTCTACCCATTGTCGATAACCACTCTCTCACCATACATAGTTACAGTGAACTTGAAATGGTTGGACTATCCGGTGAATGTCAGCACCGATACTCCGGAGTGGGGGCGGGTTTCCATCACGTCAGACTCTCCATCCTTGTCACTGTACCATCAAGATACACACCGTTGGGGAGTTTATTTCATCGATCATGGTTACGACATCACCATAAGGGCCGAGCCCTACTCGGGCTATTATCTTGACAAGATAGTTGTAGATGGGATTTATCACTACTCAGAAGAGGTTACAATAAATGAAGTTAAGGCGCCCCATGAGGTCAAAGTATACTTTACAGCAGTTCCTCCCACCTTCAGACTAAAGATCTCTGCAACGAGGGGCGGAACGACCACACCGTCACCTGGAGAGTACCTACTTCCTAGGTATAGCACCTACAAAGTTGAGGCAGTTGTGACAGATGCCGGCTACCATTTCTCAGGCTGGTTCTTAGACGGGAACCCGTCCGGCGGGGGGCAAACATTTCCTATATACATGGACTCGGATCACGAACTCTTGGCAGTCTTCGATAGTGATTACATTAACCCTGAGGGGATTAACGTTGGCCCGTGCGATCTTGTATCTGGGACCATTATGAAAAAAGTGATTCTTGGCGAGTTTCTGGGAGTGAATGTCACAGGCAGGCTTCCAGGGGTAAACTCCCCGACAGAGATAACTGTTACTGCGTGGTTAGACCCAAGTGGCGCCTCGTGTTGGAATTCTGGTGAAGGTAAGATTATAGACGACTATTTGCTAAGGTTGGAGGGGCGGACATTCACAAATTCCACAGGGCATTTCTCCATAAAATTGGGATCACTTGAGGAAAAATGCTGGATCGCCAGAGATCTCCCAGGAGTGTATTATGCTCATGCCGAGATTCAGGCTCAGGGATCCCAATGGAACGGAATCGGAACGTGGCAGTCTGAGAATGTAACAACCATGGTGGAGTTTGAATATGATGTAACTGGTGCAGTTGCTCATTTTTCCATGTTGTTTTCCTCCGGCTCACCAGTCAAAAATAGGGGCGGGAGATATATGTTCGGGTTTAAAGAATGGGATCTTGGGTTTTCATCTCTGATGGACGACAATGGAACTGCGACTATGAGAATCCCCTATCAAAAGCTTGCCAATGTGCCGTTCCTCCAAGGTTATTGGAATGTTGTTCTTTACTCGAATACTTTTGGTCAACCATCTACTGTGACTTGGTATCAGGGTTCCCCTGTGAAATTCACCACGGTATCAGTCCAGTTTTTAATGCATAACGAAACCTGCATGTTATTGGAAGCCTTCGATTTGGGGTCCCCAAATCGCCCTGACCTTGAGGGCGCGACCGCATACCTTTGGCTCAACTCTCCAGTTGAATGGGATGGGCTAAAAGGAATTTTGCCTGACTGCCCACACGGACCCTCGGTGAGAGCTCCCCTAGAGAGATCTGGCAATTCATTCTTCACCTTTGATCCTTCAGGGGCGAGGTGGGATATTATGAGCGAGGTCAGGATCCCTCAGGGTCTGAACCAGATAGAGTCTGCACTATTCATCACTCATCCTCCAATCAGAGATTTTTTAAGAATCCACCCAGGAGAACTTTACCTCACATTGGTACCTCCACACAGCAAGAATATCCTTTACAGTCCAGCAAAAGATGGGATCCTCCTCTTAGCAGCTTCTCTAGACATTCCGGAAGGCTGGTAATTTATGCAACAGGTAATCTCGAGGATTCTGATTGCCGTCGCCATCGTAGGAATAATCTCATACGCCGCCACATATGCTCCTCTGATAATCAATAGAGACTTAGGATCAGAGACATTGAGAGAGAAGGCAGCGGAACTAGGATCATGTTTGATCGAAAAGGACCCAAAGATCGTTTATGGTTTCTCCACCGGATCCAAGACTATGACTGCTATAAGAGTTGGTGAAAACAACATAACTCTAGTCTTGGCTGGAGACGTGCTCCAATGGCAAATTCCAAAGAATGCCCTCTTCGTTAGAGGTGTTCAATTTACTTCGCCACCTGCATCGGAGGTCTCAAAAAGCACATCCGACATACTGCTGTTCTACTCCACTCCTGAAGGGTTCTACATTCAACCCAAAGTTGTCGTGACTCAACCAGTCACATCTGTTGATATCAGCGATATGCCACTACACATCCTCTCAATAAGGACCTGCTATCTCTCAAACTTTACAATATCCGGTTCATTTGACCTCTTAAAGGAGAGCACAGAGGTTGAGAGGCATGTATACGAGCGAGTGTTTCTTTACGATGGGACTGTCAGCGTTTATGTGAACGGTGTGAATTTTCTACTTTTCGAGGTGAAGAGAGGCGAGAAGCTTTTGGTAGAATTTTTGCACTACAATGTGAAACTGAAACCCATATCTAGGGGTGTGTAACTGTTGTCTAAAGTAATATTGTACGCGAGGAGAAAAGGATACGCGATTGTTGCTACTTTGGAATATGTGGTGAGTCGAAACATAGCTAAGGACAGGGAGAGGCACGACCCCGCCGACTGCTTGCAGATGCAGCCGATGGTTGAGACGCTTGTAACTACTAAAAAGCCATCGGTGGATCTAGAAAGATTCCCTGTACAGTTCTGCAGGGATTTAGGACGGTTGATCAAATGGATAGGGTCCTGGTAGAGGTTTTGATCACTGTCTCTTTATTGTCCTTGTCGGCGGTTATAACGACCTCAGCCTCGCTTACCTATACAAGGCTCAAACAATTTACAGAAGAGTTATCTTATGAGAAGGCTCTATACTCACTCGCCGGAGCAATAAAGGGTGCGGTCGTGGCCTCTATTATATCTGGTAATAACGTGAGCACCTCAATATCGTTTCATAACCCAGTAACAATAGAGGCTGAGGGGGAATTCCTAAAAGTTTATCTCATGAATTCTGTTAGGTTAATTTACCTCGGTGTTATGACAGTGGGTGGCGGATGTGGTAGGGTATTCTACATCACAGCCTCTGAAAATCTAGTCTTTTTGACATCAAATCCATAAAGGGCTAAAAGCTCAACTGTGTGTTTGTCATTCATCTCATGGCTTTAGCCATGAACTTTCCCATATTTTTCCCTTACTTCCCCATTCTATTCTTTCCCATTTACTTCTTCAAAGTTTCTGCTCGAGAAGTGTTTAAAATTGTGTGTGGGAACTTCCATAGCTTTTATGGGCGGACAGCTCGCAGGAGCCCATCCCTGATTTTGGACAAGTTACTGCCCTCATTCGCGGTAGAGTAATAAGAGGTTACTTAGATCTGCCCTCTGCTATCATCTGACCAGTATAGCACAGGCGATTTTTGGATCCGCATCACATTTTGAATAAAGATGTCATACCAAGACCTCCAAATACCCACGGTTTTAGCTGTGGGGCTCCTTAGAGTTTCTCTAATGAAATTGAGCGCTAATGGGAGGGTGCGCATAAGTTCTCTGGCTTGAATAGTAGATAGCGACGGTTCATCATTCTTGTTATTCTTTAATTTTATATTTAGTCTAACCCCCTCAATTATCTGGAATCAAATTTTTTCAATAAAAAACTTTAAAAATGTTGAAATACAACTCTCTTTAGGTTGAGATTTCAAAGATGCCCCAGCTAAGGGTCCT
>JACIVQ010000037.1 GCA_014361445.1 Methanosuratincolales archaeon
TCTCTATGGTGAGACTCCAGTTTATCAAGGATCTCTTTTACTTCTTTAGACACTGCTATAGTTCCCTTCATCATTCTCATAAGTAAGTTTATATATAATCTGTTCGCTATCATCCCACAGCTAAAGCACGTGGGATTTACCGCTCACAATGGTTAAGTATTTAAAAGCATAAAGTTCTCTAACCATTGGGCGGCCGTAGTCTAGCGTGGTCTAGGACGTCGGCCTTCCATGGAAAAAGTCCGAAGAGCGCCGAGGACCCGGGTTCAAATCCCGGCGGCCGCACCAGTACAACCTTTTCATCAATTAATTGCAGAATGGGATATCCATCCCGTGCCTAGGCGCGTAAGTTTTCACCCTGAAGTTTGATCCATTCGCCAGTTCTTGGAGACCCCTGGGGTCGGTTTGTCTTTTGCTGACCTTCCAAGGGACATGGTGTAGTCTGTCAGGATGATATACCCCGAATGAAAAAAAGGAAGTAGTGGCTTGTTGTGCTTTTTTATGCCAGGTAGAGATGGTCTAAAATTGATAAAAAACCGATGAATGTATTAGAAGGCTGAGGCCATATTTCCAAGTTTCAGTGAAGGACACCAATATTATCTTCAGCATTATTTGGTTCGAAAAGCCTCGAAGCCCAAGTACTTTGCCTCTGGACCCAACATCTCTTCTATTCGTATCAGCTGGTTGTACTTGGCGACGCGCTCGCCCCTTGCTGGAGCCCCGGTTTTTATCTTACCAGCCCCGAGTGCCACTGCAATGTCCGCGATATAGTTATCCTCAGTCTCCCCTGATCTGTGGCTGACCACGACCCCATAGTTGTTGCTAAAGGCGTAATTTGCCACATCGAGAGCCTCTGTGAGCGTACCGATCTGGTTGACCTTGAGCAGTATGGCATTCGCGGCCCCCATCTCCACACCCTTTCTGAACCTCTTGATGTTTGTGACGAATATGTCGTCCCCTACTATCTGAACCTTTTTGCCGAACTTCCTAGTGATCTCAACGAAAGAGTTGTAGTCTTCCTCATGGAATGGGTCCTCCAAGAGTATGATGGGGAAATCTGAGACCAACTCTGAATAAAAGTCGATGAGTTCCCCAGGGGAGAGTTCTTCTCCGTCTATCAGGTAAGAGCCCTCGTTGTAAAAACTCGTTGCTGCCGCGTCGATGCCCAGCCTCACTTCCTTCTTTGAGTACCCCAACTGATTCATTGAGATTTCAATGGCATCAAGCGCCTCTCTCGTGCAAGACAGCGGAGGTGCGAAGCCTCCTTCGTCGCCTATATTGACCGCAAAGGGACCGTAACGGTTTCTAAGGTGCTTCTTCAGCTGCTGGTAAATTTCGCAGCCGATCCTAATAGCTTCTTTGAAGGATGGTACCCCGCCTGGAATGATCATGAACTCCTGTATTGATAGGTTGCCACCGGCGTGCTTCCCTCCGTTTATTATGTTCATAAGTGGTACTGGGATAATCGACGAGGAGTTGTTCAAGTGCCTAAATAGAGGGAGACCAGAGGTGTTGGCTGCCGCCTTGGCAACGGCGAGCGAGACCGCCAGGATCGCGTTGGCACCTAGTTTGGATTTGTTCTCGGTGCCGTCCATCGATATCATCTTCTCGTCTATCGCCCTTTGGTCGCGGGAGTCCATACCAACAACCGCCGGGGCGATGACCTCGTTTATGTTTTTACAGGCTTTAAGGACGCCCTTCCCCATATACCTCTTTTCGCCATCTCTGAGCTCAAGGGCTTCGTGAGCCCCGGTAGAAGCACCCGAAGGGACAGAAGCCCTACCGAATCCACTCCCTGTGAAGACGTCTGCCTCGACGGTCGGGTTTCCGCGAGAGTCTATTATCTCTCTGGCAACGATCTTCTTAATGGTAAAATCCGCCATAGGGCATCACTCCAGTTCGTAGTGTTTGAGTTGTTCTAAGACATACTCCCTGATAAGTTTGGGGGGCTTAAGTTCACCGACGACCTTGCCGTTATCTATGTACTTTTTCAGTATTGGTGAGACCTCAGCACCGCACAACGGGCACTTTGGCGGATCGGAGTCAAATAATGTGACCTGCCAGGTATAGCAGCGCTCACAGCGCCACGCTTGTTTCTTACCACTGAACTTGCCCCTCTTGGATAGTGGTTTGCCCTCGACCTCGACGATGTCCATGGAAAAGTCTATTGTTGGTGCGTTTGAGACTGAGGTACCAACACCAAAACCGTCGACTGGACCCTCCGCAAGCCTCCTAACCGAACTCTCGTCTAGACCCCCTGACACGTAGATCTTGACGTGTTTGAACCCCCTGACGTCCAGTTCCCACCTTACCTCCCTCACAATGTCCAGAAAGTCGCCACGCCTAGATCCAGGTGTGTCCAGCCGGACTCCGTTGAGACGGTCTCTTAGAGTCTCGGCTGCGAGTATTGACTCGAATTTTTCGTCGTAGAGGGTGTCAACCAAGGCGATCCTGGGCACCGAGGGCTCAACGACTTCGTCGAAAGCCTTCCAAGCGGAGGCCTGATCCCCAAAGATGAGTATCAAGGGGTGTGGCATGGTGCCTGAGGGCGTTATCCCGATGAGTTTTGCCCCCATCACTCCAGAGACTCCATCGAACCCACCGATATAGGCTGCCCGGTCGAGCATAGGTGCGAGCGCGGGGTGCATCCGCCTGATACCGAATGCAAATACATCCTTACCCTTGGCAGCCTTCTTGACCCTCGCAGCGGCGGTTGCAACTCCAGAGGCCTGGCAGAGGAGACCAACGGTGGCGGTCTCAACACTGACGAATGAGCCGTAATAGCCCTCGATTGACATCTGTGGGATCCTGAAACCGTTTATGTCTTTGGTGGGGAATATGGTCCCCTCAGGCATCGCATATAAGTCCACTGGAAAGCCCTCGTAGAGGGCTATAACCTCCTCCAGACCGCAGAATACCCCCCATCTCCAGTTCTCAGGGAGCTTACCAACTGTGACCTCTGCAACGACTTTTTTGTCTATGCCTTTACTCTCGATGATCCTCTTAGTCCGGAGGTAGTATATGTCGGAAGTTTGACCTGATTTAATCTCATCTTCGGTGGCGATATGAAAATGGCGCATTGCGACCACTTGTGAAGAATTATTTAAGCATCCTTAAATATAATTCTTGAGCCAAGGGATGATACGGTGGATATTTAAGTCCCATATCCAAAGGCAGACTTAATTTGATGGAAATTTTTAATATGATGCGAAAAGGGTGTTAAGAAGAAAACCAAAATCATGTTGAGTTCGAATGAATTCTCTAGTACTCATCTATGGAAAGTTGTTTTGATGTCTTCTTTGATTTCATAAGCGACCATTCCTCCTTGGAGACTGTACCACCTACTTGTTCTTTTATCAGCTTGGCAGTCTCGGGACCTATCTGGGGTACCTTAATTAGATCCGATGGAGATGCTGCCCGGAGGTCCTCCAAGGTCTTGAAGCCTGCAGAGTACAAAGCCCTGGCTCTGACCCTGCCAACGCCTCTCAGAGAGACAAGTGGAAGGAGCTCCTCCTTTACGCCATTCTCGATGCGCAGATAGAGGTTCCTCAGCGGGGCGATGGACTCGGTAAAACCGAAGAGCTTTGCGAGCTCGTGTGTTGAGTGGATCAACCACCTCGCTGATTCAACGAAGGAGTAAATGTCGCCAGACCCGACGTCGAATCTCTCCACGATGCTGTCCTCTGGGGATTCCTCGATCCAGTCCTTCAGCAGTAGGGCTGTCTTAACCTCCTCCAGGAGGGACTCGTATTCTGGGTCATCTTCATCTGGCAAATCGAATAAGAAGAGGTCAGAGTTCGACTCTAGGAATGAGGCCAGAGGCTCTATCTCCCTCTTTCTTATGTAGAGCTTAGGCATGTCGGGTGTGTGGCATATGAGGGTCAGGTAGCTTATTGGAGGGAGACCAGATCTTCGGAGTTTCAGGGCGTCCCTAATTATCACGGCAGAGACGGGATCGATGTAGAGCTCTGCAACCCTCATCCCGAATTTAGTGGGGATGAGATGGCGGTCCTGGTACTCTACCAATGCTTCCTTCGTAAGTAGTTCGAGGCATTCTGCGACCTTCTTCTTGAAGGAGTGGAGCCCGTACTGGTGGGCGAAGAGGGTCCTGCTGAAGAAGTCGAATAGATCTTCCTCGCTCCGTGCCAGACCTGTGGTTATAGTTGCCAGTACGTGAGACCTCAGGGAGGAGGCAACTCCGAGTTTGGACCAGATCTTCTCAGGCTCGGACAGGACATACTCCTCCAAGAGAAAGTCACGCTCTGACTCGCTCCTCGCCAGCAATATCGCCTCCCCCTCCTTGTCATATTTAGGCCTGCCAGCCCTGCCGGCCATTTGCTTCTCCTCTAGTACGGGGATGTTAGTTTGTCCATACCCAGGCTCGAACCGCCTGTATTCGTAGATGAGCACGCGCCTTGCGGGGATGTTCACTCCTGCGGCCAGTGTCGGGGTGGCGCATATGCACTTTATTAGGAATGAGCGGAACGCATCCTCCACCGCCTTCCGCTGTTCATATGTGAGACCAGCATGGTGAAAAGCTACACCGTGGGAGACTGCCTTGGAGAGCATCTCAGATACCCTAGTCCGCTCACCCATACGGAGAATCGTGGAGGAAAGTTCTAGCAGGCGTCTCTCTTCCCTTCTCTTGAGGAGGCGCCGGACGGGTTCTGAAAGGCGCCTGGCGAGGGATACTGCCGAGAGCCTACTTCCAGTGAATATGAGCATCTGACCGCCCGCCTTGATAACGTCTACAGTAAGGAGTGTAACTGGGTCTTTCTCTGGTCCTTTTATTCGGACGAAGCTCCCATCCTTAAAGATCACAGAGTCATGAAAGCAGACGCCCTCTTTGAGGGGTACAGGCCTCCACTCGCTGGTCACGAGAGATGCTTCAAGCCACTCAGCGATCTCGGCGGCGTTCTTTATTGTTGCGCTGAGGGCGAGAAACTGTGCGTTAGGGCAGGTAATCCTCAAGGTGGTAAGCAGCGCCTCTAGGGTCGGACCCCTCGACGCCTCCCCAAGGAGATGGACTTCGTCGGCGACGATTAGCGAGACCTTCTCTATCCACTGCGGTCGGTGCCTTATGATAGAGTCCGCCTTCTCATTTGTGGCGATTATGAGGTCGTACCTCGCGAGAGAAGGGTCAACGGTGTCGAAGTCCCCAGTAGAGAGTGCGACCCTTATCCCTAGGTCCTCAAGGATCTTGAATTCTTCGTACTTCTCGCTGGCCAAGGCCTTCAACGGTACCAAGTAGAGTGCTTTTCCGCGCCCCTCGAGGATGTGCTTTATTGCGCACAATTCGGCGACCAAGGTCTTACCCGAAGCGGTCGGAACTGAGAGGACTAAGTTTTTCCCTTCCAGAACCCCTGCCTTTATGGCCTCCTCTTGTGGCGGGTAGAGTTCCTCAATGCCTGTTTTGAGGAGTATTTTCTTTGCACTCTCAGGTATTGGGAGGTCTTCGACTCTAATATTCGGCCCTCCGTTAGGCCTTCTTTATATAACCTGGCTTCGCTTCGTAGATTATGCCCTCGTTGGTCCACTTAGTAAGGGCGTTCTCTACAAAGCTCCTGTTGAAGCCCTCTACTTCTGCCCTGGATATGAAGGCCTCCCTCTTTATCGGACCCATCTCGTTCTCCCTTTCCATAGCCATCAGGAGGTCGAAGAGGGCGGCCAGCTTATCGCTCGCAGATTTTGGTCGCCCAACCATAATAGTGTCTATGTCAACCTTGCCAGTGGTCCTGTCTATGCCGACCTGCATAAGGTAGGACTTCATAAGTTTGATCACCGGTTCGACGTCCTCCTCAGTCACCTCTTCCTTGAGCGCCAGCTTTGCACGTGCCTCAGCAAGCCTGATGACCGCCTCCAGTTGCCTCATGGTTATCGGGACAGGCGAATCGGCGCCCTCGCCCTTGCTCCTCATCTCCAAGAAGAAGTCCTCAATCTTCTTGCTAGCGCCAGGGCTAAGCCTTGGATTAGCATTCTTTCTGACATAGTAGAAGTACTTCTTAAGTAGGAGAGGGTCTATTGTGGGAAGCTTTCCGGAAGAGACCCCTTGGTGGAGCGCTAGTATGTGCTCGGTCATGGCCCTGTCACGGGCCTCTTCTGGGCGGTCTATCAAGACGAATATCAAGTCAAATCTTGAGATTATTGTTACGGGGAGTTCGGATATGTTCTCAGAGATGGAGCGTTGTGGCACGTACCGACCGAAGGTCGGGTTGGCAGCCGCGAGTATGCTGGTCCGCGCGTTCAGTTGGACTACTATACCAGCCTTTGCTATGCTGATAGTTTGCTGTTCCATTGCCTCATGTATAGCTGACCTATCCTCAGGGCGCATCTTGTCGATCTCGTCTATGCATGCCACCCCTTTGTCGGCTATAACCAACGCCCCAGCCTCAAGGAAGAATTCGTTGGTGTTCTTGTCCCTTATAACCGTGGCAGTGAGCCCTGCAGCCGTTGAGCCCTTGCCAGAGGTGTAGATCCCCCTTGGCGCGACCCTGGCTATGTATTGGAGGAGTTGCGACTTTGCTGTGCCAGGGTCCCCAACGAGGAGTATGTTGATGTCCCCCCTGATCTTTATCCCATCGGGCATTATCTTTGTCACGCCGCCGACTAGCTGGTAAGCGATCGCCTCCTTGATCTCCTCGTAGCCGTATATGGATGGGGCTATGGAGGAGAAGATCTTCTGGTATAGGAGGGGGTCCTTTGAGAGCTCCTTTATGGCTCTTTCGTCCTCCGGGGTGATTTGGATCTCTTCTGTGCCCTTCTCAGATATCTCGATGTAGTTCGCGTCGATTCCGGTTGAAAATGTTGCCAGCCTGAATCCCTTCGATGTGAACTCTTGCTTCGCTTGGAGTATGCCAACTACGTAGACCCTATCGCCAGGACGGGTCACGTCGACGATATCCCCTTGGAGGACGCACTCTATGGACCTAGGGAGCTGCCCAGGCGGGAGCTCTTCCGGGCGCTCCTGGAGCTGTATCATCTGCCAGTCCACAAAGGTCGACTCCTCAGGTATCAGCCTGAAGAAGCCCTTCCGGGCACAGTCCGGGTTCGTGCACTGGGGGGGCATTACGAGAACCGTGCCCGTCTGCTCCATCTTTATCTTCTCCCCACATTTGGGGCACTGGAAAACTGCTACCTTGAGGAGCTGCTTTATGACGGAGGCCCTGGTGATTATCCCCTCAACCATTATTAGTTTGCCCATGAATGAAGACTTGAGGGCGCGGAGAGGTATTACTTCGTCCAGCCTCCTGAACCTTGCCTTGAACTCCTTTACCTTGGCGGCGTACTCCATATTCTCTGCGCGCATGGCATCGGATATGGCCAAGTTAGCCTTGGGAAGGACCGAGGCAGGCTTCTCTTTCAACTCCATCGCCAGGTCTGAGTCGAAGGATATCAGATCGTCAAAGTCTATTACCAGAGAGGTCTTCCCAGATGAGGCCATTTGGGCGATGGCGTCCCGGTACTTGAACGCACCATTCTTGTCCTGAAATGACTTCAGGAAGTTAACAAAGCGCTCCCTATAGTCCATTGTTTCTTGGAGAAGTTCCATATCAGCTCATCCCTTCTGAAAGTATCCTCTGCCTCCACTCCTCTATCTCCGAGCGGATCGAGTTAAAAAGCGCCAGCTCCTCTGGCTCAAGCATCTCTATGGACGGCTTTGATGGAACTCTCTCGAAAGATAGCCGAAGTATCTTCTGGAGCCGGCAGTTTAAGAGGTCTAGCGCCTTTATGGAGACCTGCCTCTGCTCGGTGAGCGCAGTGTGAGTTGGGTTTTTCTTGATGTTCTCGTTAAGAGACCTGAGGAGCTCCCTCAGTCTAGGGTAAAAGTTTGGGGGCAGTTTTGATAATGACTCAGACCTCTCCTCCTTCCAAGAGAGCTTAATTATGTCGTTGGACTTGAGTTGGAGGTCCTCCTTGCCCTTTATCTTTACGTAGCCCTCCCCCTCCAAGACCTTTGCAGCCCAGAGCGGGATCTTCAGTTCGGATCCCTCCACTGGGGACCCCATATCCTCCCCACCAATCTTCAGCTGTGGCAAGGGCTTCTGGAATACTACTTCCACGAGTCCCTCCTCGTAAAGAAACTGTGAGAACTTTATTTCCTCAGGAGGTCTGGGGGGCATATTATTATCTCTCTCCCACCGGGGATTATAATCATTTGGTAGACCTCAAGGCCTTGAGGGAGTTGTATGCCGGGACGGAGACTATTATTCCCACAAGGACCTGCCCGATGTTGAATGGGACCTCGGCGATGGCGACGTATCCCAAAACGAACTGCTCGTAGAGGTAGTAGCCTAAAACCATCAGGCTGCCAGATATGGAACATGATAGGACAAGCCACCCGACCTCTGGGCGTACCATGAAGGAGATGACAACCAGTGCAACAAAAGATGCGGTGGCAACACCCGCCCAGAAGAGTTCAGTTAGGGCGATACTCAGGGTTGAGGAAAAACCTGGGAGCCCAATTGAGAGTTCGGATGACCCAACATAGTAGCCCCTCCCGATAATAAAGATGGATGCTGATAGGATTATTGCCACGCCAGTTGAGATTAGGCGCCAGCTCCTGTTTGAGAGGTTAGGAGCCTTCCTTGCCAGTATGCCGAGGACGCCACCCTCAATGCCCTTTATCACCAGAGTGGCCGGAGCAAAGAATAGGTAGCCGAGGGAGAGATCGGCCAGCATTGAACCGATCCCACCTGCAAATGCGCCAACATAAGGACCTGCCAAGAGTGCCACAAGGTAAACTGCAGACTCGCCGATGTTGAAGTAGCCGCGCGTCGCAGGTACATAAACGGTGAATATAAGAGTCGATACGGTTACGAGTCCGGTGTAGAAGGCGACGAGCGGAATGGTCCTAGCCCTCGGCATGCGCACATCCCCAGAGTTTGTATTGAAGAGACGGCGGGCGGTTATTTAGTGCTTTCTGTACAAACTTGGACGTGAGTCACCCACGGCTAAAGCCCGTGGGCTTCCTGCTCATAATGTTTTTTAATTTTGAAATTTTGAAATTTTGAGCTCAATCTTAATATCCGAAAAGGAAACCCAAAACCTCCTGGGGTTGGTTTAGCTCACGCCAATATTCCTTAGAGTTAAATATACGACCTAGCTAAGAAGATAGGAGGGTGTGGGGCAATGTCAGTTTCAGGTGTCCGTCCTGAGATCAGAGAGGTGATGTGGGCTGAGAAGTACCGCCCAAAGACTCTAGACGAGATAGTCAACCAAGAAGAGATAGTGGAGAGGTTGAAGAGGTTCGTTAAAGAGAGATCAATGCCCCATTGCCTCTTCGCAGGACCTCCCGGGACCGGCAAGACGACGGCAGCCCTTGCGCTGGCGATGGACCTTTTTGGAAAGGAATACCACAAGAACTACCTTGAACTCAACGCGAGCGACGAGAGGGGTATAGACGTGATAAGGACGACGGTCAAGGATTTTGCTAGGACGGTCAGTATGGGGGATGCTCCCTTCAAGATACTTGTCCTCGACGAGTCGGACAACATGACTACAGAGGCCCAACAGGCGCTCAGGCGGACGATGGAGATGTACACAAGCACCTGCAGGTTCATACTGGCATGCAATTATTACACAAAGATCATTGAGCCCATCCAGTCAAGGTGTGCCTTCTTCAGGTTCACGCCCCTGAAGCCGGAGGACGTCAAGGCGAGGGTGAAGTACATCTGTAACATGGAGGGGGTAGAGATAACGCCCGAGGGTCTGGAGGCTCTGGTCTACATAGGGGGAGGGGACCTTAGGAGGGTAATAAACACGCTACAGGCAGCAGCAGCCATAGGAAGTAAGGTGGATGAGAAGGTGATTTACAGGATCGCCGGCAGAGTTAGCCCCAAGGAACTGAGGCTGGCGCTGGAGAAAGCCCTTGGGGGAGACTTTACCTCTGCCAGGAACGAGGTCATGAGGCTAATTATGGAGTACGGGTTATCAGGGCTCGATGTGGTGAAGCAGATACATAGAGAGGTCCTGTGGCTCGATGTTGACGAGAAGCTCAAGCTCAAAATAATAGACCTGCTGGGGGAGACCGAGTACAGGCTCCTTGAAGGCGGTAGTGACGAGGTCCAACTAAACGCCTTAATCGCCAAGATAGCGATGGTGGGGAGGGGCGGATAAGGGGATTTTGGTGGGACCCAGATTGGGCATCCCTTGGTCTGAGAGATATAGACCAAAGACGCTGCAAGAGCTTGTGGGGAATTACGACTCGGCAGAGGAGCTCCTGAAGTGGGTAAAGGAGAGTATGGAGGGCAGGGCTGAGAAGAAGGCAGCACTCCTCTGCGGACCGCCGGGCACTGGAAAGACCCTCTCTGTTAACCTAGTCGCAGAGGCGCTGAACCTGGAGCTAATCGAAATGAATGCGAGCGACTTTAGGACTGAAGAGGCGGTGGAGAGAGTAGCAGGGGGTGCAACGTTGCAGAGCTCATTGCTTGGCAAAAGAGGCAAGCTGATCTTCTTTGATGAGCTCGACGGCATATCCGGGAGGGAGGACAGAGGGGGGCTCGGCGCCATAATGAGGATAATAAATGTATCCAGATATCCGGTGGTCCTCGCGGTGAACGACCCATGGGACCCGAGATTCAGGCAGCTGAGGGACGTTTGCCACATGATCAAGTTCAATAGGATAAGGACGCCGAGCATAGTTGTTAGACTCAGGAGGATCGCGCAGCTGGCTGGCGTCAATGCAGAGGACGAGGCGCTTAGGAAGATAGCCGAGGCGGCCAACGGTGATATGAGGGCTGCGGTGAACGACCTGCAGATGCTGGCGGAAGGGAGGAGTGTCCTGAGGGCTGTTGATGTGGGCAGGTTGTACCCAAGGACTCAGGAGATGGGAATCTTCGACGTGATGAAAGGGATATTCTCTGCCAAGACAATTATGGAGGCGAGGGCTGCGGCTGAGAGCGCGTCGGTGGATCTCGAGATGCTCCTCCAGTGGATCAACGAGAACATACCCAACCAGTACACCGACCCAAGGGAGAGGGCTGAGGCGTACGACTGGTTCTCCAAGGCAGACATCTTCATGAATAGGGTCAAGAGGAGGCAGATGTGGGATCTCATCAGCTATGTGGTGGAGCTGGCAGCGGGCGGAGCTGCACTGGCTAGGAGGGGACCATACAGGTTCACGAAGTACTCTTTCCCCAAGAGGATCGGGATCCTTAGCCAGACCAAGGAGATGAGGGGCAAGCTGATGGAGGAGTATATCGAGCTGGCAAAGGAGCTACATGCGTCTGTTAAGAAAATTAAAACGGAGTATATTCCTTATATTGAGATTATAGAGGAGGCCGGGAAAGGGCCAATCCTCAGTATGGATATGAAATATCCGAACTTAAGAAGTTGACCTGAAAATGCGACTAGAACTTTTCCTTTGGACCGGTTTGTTCAGAGCACCATTTTATTTTTTATAATTTCGTTTGCCTCTTCTTTTACTATGATAGCTCCTGAGCTTTTAGCAGATGTGTATGAGGTATCGTAGAAGTTAATTCTTTTTGGTTGACTATTTGGAATGTTTTAGAAGGATCTAACGACGAGATCTTTATTGTGGTAGTTTTATCGCGGCATCCCCATGGATATCAGTTTCACTTGTGTTTACATTAAATTCCTCTAACCCTGATAGTTGGTTGACTAGTTGTAGTGCTTTTCTTCCTTTTTCGGTGATTTGGTAGTGGAGAAAGTCACGATTTTTAACTTCTATTACTGTTGTGGATATAAGTTCCATCTTTTTTTAATTCTTTAAGCCGCATGGTTCTTGTTCTATCGTTATTCTCTCGTCGTTGAAAAACTACATAGACCCGAGGGTTTATGCGGACTGGGGGAGGAGACGAACACAAGTATATAGCTAAGCTTTCAGCGTAGTATGAACGCCCGACTTGCACGCAGGAGGACGCGAGTTCGAGTTCCGCCCTGTCAACTACCTCATTGTTGGGTTTTAAGTTGATTAATCACTTCTTCCAATGTTTTTACAGCGTTTTCGAGTTTGCTATGCATTTTGTTGAGTTTCTCTTGAAGTTCAGCTTTTTCCTGTTTCTCTCTTTCGATTTCAGCCTTTAGCCTTTCAACCTCCTCTTTTGATGGTACGGTTTCAGCCTCTTTGATCATGGATGTTAGGACTTTTTCGCCCTTAAGAAGCATTTCGTAGGTCTCTCTCACAAGTTTTCCAGCCTCAGTTTTCCCTGTTAGGTGGGCTCTTATGGTTTGCTCGCCCCTGCCGAGTTCGTCGGCTATCCTCGGCGCAGTCATTCCGGCTTTTTCCCTTGCGAGGGCACCTGCTGCAACGGCTAGGGAGTCTATCCATGTTATGCGGTCTTTCGGGTCTGCGCTTCGCATTTTCTCAATAACATCCTTTCTTGAAACTGTTCCCAGGAGGAGGACTGCCTCAAGCTTTTGGATGTCCTCCCTTCCTAACGGTTTTAGGGGGACCTCTACTTCGCTCACGGGCTTCCACCTCCACCTCCTTCAAATAATCCTCTTGGAGTAATCTTTACGGTTTTGTCTGGGTAGACGATTATTCCTTTGCTTGTTATTTCGAAGGGATGCCGCCTCATGGAATGTCCCGTTCCACGCATTTTCCAAACAATTATTGAACGTTTAAGATCTCCTTGAAACTCGTCTAAATCAAGTCTTATAATCCCGTCGGCAGCATGTTCAACGCCGGGGCCGCCGAATCCCCGGTCTGTCACGCTCACCTGCGAGATAAGAAAACCTGTGCAACCTAAGCCGGCAAGAACCTTTTTTATAAGCATTAATGTGGACCGCGCTAGCATAGGCTTAGTCATGTAAAGGGTTGAAATAGAGTCTATAACAACCCTTTGCGCATTCAAATCTGTAATGGCTTGTCGTATAACATCCAAAAAACTTGGAACGTCATCAGGGTCTTTGACCACATAGCGTTCCCTCTTTGCCGACTCGCCCACACCAGATGTGAAGGCATCCACAATTGTAAACTTCCCCTCTTGCTCATACCTTCTAGGCTCCCAACCGAACCTATCCATGTTAATCCTGACCTGAACGGGATGCTCCTCCAAAGTTACAAGAACGCCCGGTTCGCCGAGCCTAAAGCCGGCATAAAGAAACTGTTGACCAAAAATGGATTTGCCAGTGCCAGGTCCACCAGACAAAAGCACAATATTCCGCTTCGGTATCCCACCATAAAGTATCTCATTCATCCCAGGAATACCCACATCAATACGGTCGCTCATAAAGGCAAAACCTCCAAAACTTTTTTCCCAGGTTGATTAGTATTTGTCATTGATTGGTTGTGAGCTACCCACGGCTTAAGCCTGTGGGCTTCCTGCTTCAACGACGGAGCTTGCGGGAATAGTTATCAGCTCCCGTAGAGGCTCCGTCTCAGTAGGCGGATCAGGGCTGCCCCATCCCCTCATCTTTATCCTATTGGAGGATATGAAATCCCTTAGTGGATCTTCATATTTAAGCCCTTCTGAGGTGCCTTTTGGGGGTACCTTTACTACCCGAACACGAGTAGCTCTCTCAGCCTTCTCGTGTAGCAGGCGGATGAACTTACCCCAAGAGGCGTCTAGTATTTTCTGGGCTAGGTTGTGG
>JACIVQ010000038.1 GCA_014361445.1 Methanosuratincolales archaeon
AGATTTACCATTCAAGCGTTTTTCTCTTTTTTCCATGCTTATTCGGAGGCCCATTTTCCGTTAGGAGAAAGCAATTCACCAACGTTTGCCTGTAAGACTTCCCCTTCACAGGGGTGCTTCATGGCAACAGTCGCTCCGGCGTCCGGGGGAATAGAGCCGCCTCCCTCACATTGCTCAGGTCTAGTAACTGCATAGTCGTCCTTTCTATACCTATATTGAACCCGCCGTGGGGCGGCGCCCCATACTTGAAATGCTCTGTGAACCATTGCATACCCACCAGACTTATCCCTTTCTCCTTCAACTGCTCAATTATCTTCTCATACCGGTGTTCCCTCTGACCTCCAGAGCTGACCTCCAGCCCCTTGTAAATCAAGTCCACGCTCCTTGCCCATTGTGGCTCGTCATCCACCCTCATAACGTAGAATGGCTTCACCTTGAACGGGAACCTATTTACAAAGAAGAAATCACTCCTGTATTTTTCCTTCACGTACTTTGCTAGGATCGTCTCGGATTCCCTGTCATAGTCCTCCCCGAATGGTATCTTCTTTCCAAACTCCTCCAAGATCTCGTATATCTGGGGGAACCTCAACTCCGGGAAGGGAGCGCTTGGGACTTCGATCTCCTTCCCCAATACCTCCAACTCTTCTTTGCAATCCTCCTTGACTTTTTTAATCCCTGATATTACAAGGTTCTCCTCGACCTTCATGACCTCATACTCGTCCCTTATGAACCCAAGCTCAACAGCACAGCCTCTGTGTTCGCAGAGGTGCCTCGGCGTGTGGCTTGGCTCCGCCCTCCAGCTCGGTCCAAGGTCGTATATCCTGTCAAGACCGCTTATAACTGCGAGTTGCCTGTGGAGTTGGGGATCCTGCCTCAAAAATGCGCTCTTATTGAAGTAGACAACCGGGAAAACTTCTGCACCACTCTCAGAGGCCGCGCCCATCAAACATGGCGTGAATATCTGCTGAAATCCGTCCTCCCTCAGGTAGTCCTGCATCCCCTCAACGAGCTTAGACTGTATCTTGAAGACCGCCAACACCTCTGGTCTTCTCAGGTCTAGCACCCTGTTGTCGAGCCTCGTATCCAGGTTGGACTCTATCTTCCCTGATACCGAGACCGGAAGGTTGGACACAGTCCTGCTGAGGATCTCTATCTCCTTAGGCAATATCTCTCTTCCCTTAGGGGCTATCTTGTTTGCCTTCACAACCCCCTTGACCGCTATAACGTACTCGTCCTTTATCTTCTCGGCGAGATCGATTAGCTCTTGGGCAGTCACTCCCTTCTTCAAAGTTATCTGAATGAGCCCCTCCCTATCCCTCAATATTATGAACTTCAAGTTCCCAAGATCCCTTATTCGGTGGACCCAGCCTGCCACTACGACCTCCTTTTCTGCATCTTCTGGTTTTATCTCTGATGTGTAGTGAGTTCTAATTGGCATTTCTAACACGCTCTGACGAATTACTCAAAGATTATATGAATTGTCTCGCCTGTGAGCTTCTTAATAGCCTCTTCTGCAGACCTGGCGTCTATGGGCATCTTCTTAATATCGCTCCTCGGTATCCTTATAGTGCTCTCCCAGCTGCCATCAGGCAACCAGACCGTATTCGCCCCAATTACTCTAGCGGGAACAACGATCTGTTCCAAAAGCCTCTTTATACTTGAGCTCTTCTCTATTATCCTGATGGGTATTTTTTTCTCCTCGCTTAACTGCTTGCTCAACTTGCTCAATAATGCTCTATTTGAGCCCTTACCACCACTCACCATAACTATTATCATTCGTGGCAGCTCTACAGTCTTGTGGATGATGTAATCCTTAATCTGCGGGTTATTCGTTTCGTGCTCAATAAACCACTTTGATATTTCAATATCTGCCTTAGAAATTTCCCCCCTATCCAGCTTCTCCTGACACTTCGGGCACAGCACCCCGCTTTTTGCGCAGAAGAAGCAGATAGGAGTCCTCAAACCACTCACTTCGCTCTACTCTTTTTTACCTTACCCAGTTTTATCGATATGGAACTCGCCCTCCGGCTACCCTGCCCATCTTTGATGGGGATCTCATCTGTACCGATGTCGATTTTCTTGATCTCCGCATCTGGCATGAACTTTCTCCTGATAACCTCGACCACATCGACAGCCTTGCTTATTGACTGCCCCCTGGCCTTTACGACGACTTCGCTCGCCCCTTCATGGAATGCCGTGAGACACGCTAAGACATAGTTCATTGGCGGCTTCTTTCCCACGAATATCTCCGTCTCTTTCGACAACTCCGCCCCTCCAAGTACTTAAAAGGACTCAACGTTTAAACTGAATTCTTGAATAAATATATTTTGGTCTCCTAACTTAAAATTATTATATAGGACTTCAAAAGTAAAGTTGTGGTTTGCTTGACATCCTCATCATCCCTGACGGACAGACAATTACAGATCCTGAGGATACTATTCAAGATCAGCGATAGTGCAACAGTCTTCACAGTGAAGAAGACCCAAAATGAATTGGCTAAGGAGCTCAACCTTACAAGGCAAGCCCTCAATATACACCTCCGCCGCCTCAGGGAGGAGGGTCTTATCAGAACCGGCAGGGGCTTCATAGACCTCACAAGGAAAGCCCTCCAAATTCTTGGTGCCGGTACCTCGGAGGCTTTTGTATTTTTAAGGGTGGTCCCCTCAAAGAGGGAGCAGGTTTATGAGCTAGTAAAGTCCCTGCCATCCCTCAGACTATTTAGGGTGACTGGGGAGATCGATCTCATTGCCATGGTTCCGCAGTCCCAGCTTGAGTATTTCCTAGAGAGGGTCTCTTCGATTGAGGGTGTCGAATCCACGTCATCTCATGTGATAATCTCGATCCTAAAATGAATCCCAAATAACATTGAGAGGCGTCCCGCGGTTTCGGAAGAAAAATTTATAATACTGGAAATCTTGAGTGAAAGAAAACTGGTGCATTTCAATGCCCGTCCAAGATCCTGAAAAATTGAGGATTGCCCAGAAACATTTGCTCTACATAAAGATCTGCAGGAAATGCGGGGCAAGAAACCCAATGTCTGCCGAGAAGTGCAGAAGGTGCAGAAGCAAGGAGTTGCGCCCCAAGAGAAGGGAACTCAAGCGCTAACAAAAGGTTTTTCTATCTTTTCACAGTCTAGCAATACAAGGGCCCGTAGTCTAGCCTGGTTAGGACACCTATATGGCCTAAGGTCGCCCTCACACGGCGAAGGTCTCCGGTTCGAGTCCGGACGGGCCCACCACTTTTTGGCGAGTCTTTAAGCGTCCAAGTTGCGGAATGGAGTATGACAGAGACCTAAATGCCTGTATAACTATAGCCCATAGGGTAATGAGCTCTGGGATGGCGGGCTGTGGGTCCCGCGGACCAGCAGATGAGGGGATAGGCGTAAAGCCTACTCCAAACGCTGGAAGCTCCCGGCTTTAGCCGCGGAGTAGCTCGCTGATTCCAAGCTCTTTTGCAAGCTCTAATAGGTGGCCGTTCCATGAGGATATGCTCAGCTCTGAGGCTGAGGTTAGTTCTTTTTCGACGACGGTCTTTGGGAGATTCCCATAAAACGCTGGAGACTCGAGGGTGAGTGTCTTCTGCAGAACTTTTACCACGTGGTCACTTCTTAGGTACCTCGTCATAACTACGTAGGCTCCCAGATAAGTGTTGACGGGAATTAAGATGCGCTTTTTAAGCGTCAAAGCGTCCAACAGTAATTGCGCTGCATATCTACGTGCAGATTTTTGAAGTGAGCGAGGACTACGATGCCGACGTCAACTAGTGCCTCTAACCCCGATCTTGCGGAGCGCATATTCTCTCTCAAAGTATTTGTCCTTCCCCTCTACCTTCGCAGCGTCCAATTCCAGGCTTGGAGCTATCTCCTCCAGCTCAGTGAAGGCTTTATGGATGGAATCCATTGAGAACTTTTCCAGTATAACCCTATTTCCGACAACCCTGCAAACCATCTCCGCTTCTCCTTCTATCCCAAGGGCTATTCTAACATCCTTCGGAAGAACCGTCCGACCCTGCCTATCTATCTTGATGGTTTCTTCCACTTTTACCGCCACTCATTCCATAAAAAATGCCAAATAAAAAGTTTCTCAAAAACGATTGCTACGATTTTAACCATAAGATGTGAAATTCGTAACCACTAGCATCTCTTTCACTGGATAACCTGCAAATTCGCGGGCGGTTGCGGTTCATAAGTCATAAATTCTGCAACTTCGTTGTTAGAGTAAACATGGCTCAAGCCATCGCCAAACCAAAAAATTAGTTTAACCCGCGCGCTTCGTCCAACACCCCATCGGCTATCTTACCAACAATCGACTCATAGCCCATAGTCATGATGTGTATGCCTGCAGCCTTGGTCGTCTTCTTCAACTCCTTTATAAAATTAGAGAAATAATCCATATTGACCGCGTCTATTTTATTTTTGCTTTCTGAGGGGCTGCCCGGACTTTCTGCGCTCTTGAGCCCATCTATGTACTCTTTAGGCACAGATATCCCCGGTATCTTATTTACTATAAATTCAGCTACCCTGTACGATTTGCACGGAAATATCCCGATCAATACCGGAATAGAGGGGTTGAGGTCCTTCAAGAACCTCTTCGCCTTCTCAACATCGAATACTATCTGGGTCTGAATGAACTCTGCACCAGCTTTGATCTTCCTCTCAACCTTGCACACCTCAACCTCCAGCGGGTCAGCATTTGGGTTTCCTACCACACCGACGTGCAGCCTAACCTCCCCGTCTATTGGGTTTCCGTTGAGATCGATACCATTATCAACCATGCCCCTAACCATCTGAACAAACTGCGTCGAGTCCAGATCATAAACTGGCATAGCGCCAGGGTTGTCCCCACCCATTGTGTGATCGCCGCTTATAACCAGCACATTTCTTATACCGAGTGCCGACGCCCCAAGGAGATCAGAGGTCAAAGCCAGTCTGTTCCTGTCCCTTACAGTCATGTGGCAAATAGTCTCCAACCCGGTCTCCCTCTGTATTACATAAGACGCAACCAAACTACTCAAATATGCCCTAGCCCTTGGGTTATCGGTGACGTTACAAGCGACCACGTGGCTCTTGAGGACGCTAGCGGCCCTTATGATCCCGTCCAGTTTGGTAGTCTTCTTTGGCTCAACCTCCCCTGTGAATACAAATTTGCCCTCACTCAATGCCCTCATAAAACCACTATATGCCTTCTTCAACGACAACACCGCCCTACCTTGTCTTCAGTTCTTGAGACTCTGCCCTCTTTGACCTGTCCCTAACGGTCCTGATCTCCTTGAACCTTTCGAGCATGCCCTGCTCTTTAAGCCTTCTGTAAATGAGCACCCATACGCAGTCCCTCGTATGCCCTCCCGCCTCACACTTTCCATTAGCCATCCCGCCGCATGGACCATTGAGCAAACCTTTAGCACACCTCACAATCGGGCATACCCCCCCTGTCTCGTCGATAATGCAGTCCCCGCATGCCCTACAACGCTCATAGAACCTCCCTATCCGCTCAGTCTCGCCCACAAATAGGGTGTCCAAGCCAGGAACTACCATCTTACCTGTAAACTCACTTATGGCTTGAGCCCCCGCCCCACAACATAGTGCCAGTATAGCGTCTGCATCCTCAACAATGCCCAAATGAGGAGATAGATCTCTCTTCAAAACTCTAATATCGCATGGGGTCTCCACAACAACCTTCCCGACCGATCTCTCCCTTAGAATGCTTGCCATCTCTTCGACTTGTTCCTCTCCTCCTGTCTGGCATAGTGTTGCACAAGTGCCGCAACCAACAATGAATACTCTCTTTCGACCTCCCAACGACCTCAAAACTAATTCCTTTGGCTTTGACTTCGTTATAATCAATTAAACCAACTCACGACTTACACTAAAAAATCTTACCATTAATTTATAATTATCGCGGGGGGCAACGGATTTTTATCTTTGACTTGTGTATACCGTAGAAGGGAAAGAGGCGGTTTAATATGGTGCTAAAGGAGGACACATTCACTGAGATCGTGACTTTTGAGTATATAATGTGGCGAAAGTCCTACATTGGTGGAGAGATAAGAGTTCTGCTTGACGTCACAGAAGATATGGGCAGAACTGGAAAAGGCAAGATCTTAGATATACTCAGCGCCCAGCGCCCATACCTTTACGACGACTACACAGACCTGCATGGAGGGATAGACTCCTTTTGCAAACGCACCACCTTGGAAGAGATCAAATCCATGCTTGTGGGGCGGGAAGGGACCTTTGAGCACGACGAAAAGACCGTGCCCCCCACGCACTGTTTCAAGCTCAAGGAGCAATTCCCGCTAGATATTAAGCCTAAAGGTAGTCCCTTTGGTCCATGATATTGCAGTCGTCATTCTGGCTGGTGGGCGATCTTCCAGGATTGGAAGCTACAAACCCATCCTTAAACTGGCAGGTCGCCCCCTCATATCCTATGCTATTGAGGTCGCCCGTTTCACAACCGACTCCCCATACATCATTGTGAGCAGTTTGGAGCAAGCAAAAACCCTCAAACATTTGGACTGCACAGACAAAACGACCTTCCTCGTCGACCCAGAGGGCTCTGATGGTCCCTTCTCTGCAGTGACCTCCTTGTCCATTCCTGAGGATCTTATATTTCTCATGGGGTGTGACACCCCTTTTCTTGAACCACTCCTGCCGAGAATCCTGCATCATCATCTTGGCGGCTCCTCTGCGGTGGTCCCGATGTGGTCCAATGGGTATTTGGAACCCCTCGCCGCCCTTTACCGCAAGAAGGCTCTATCAGAGGCAAGGTCTGCCAGATCATTCAGAGAGATCCTGGTCAAGATTGGCGCAAAGACGGTTAGCATAGAAACACTGGGTATTCGACCAGAATCCTTCTTCAACATTAATACATTATCTGATCTGAAGGAGGGCGAGCGCATGCTAAAAATTTTAGGTGAACATTGATGATCAAAAAAGGACTACTAATTCCACAATTTAGATTGAAAACAATGTTATGAGGCTTCAAATCTCGTTGGTACCGAGCGCGTTTAAATCAAAGAATGCACGGTTCAGAATCCGATAGACCTCTAAATGGCGGGGACACTTCACAACTTCTCCACTTCAACATAATTTGTGTGGTATGTCGAACCCCCACCGATGTCTGAGACCGCGCTGCTTGTCGTAAAGTTTGGGGTTCCGCCTCTTACAAGCTTTGGCCAAGGTATCCCATAACTCAAAACCACTCCCTTTTTTACCCTGGAAGATATCTTTGCTTTCATCGTGCAACTTCCTCTCTTGTTGTATACCTTCACAAGATCGCCGTCCTTTATGCCCCTAGCTTCGGCGTCCTCCTTATTTATCTCGATGACCATCCACTCCTCCGAGTAAATGCTCCTAATGTTGAAGTATTGGCTCTTCAAAAGGTCCCTGTGGAATGGTGTGATAAACCTGAGCGGATAATCTCCATCAACTTTAGTGTAACCCGGAATCGGGGGCAACCCGTCGGCTTCTGCTGCCCTTGAGTAGAACTCTATCTTCCCGGACGGCGTATTGAACCTCAAATCATAAAATGCAACATGGGGCGCGCTTGGTGTGTTTAGCCTCATGAATCCCTTCTCCCTCAGCCTCTCCAGCGTGATCCCTTTCATGAACCCCGTCCCGCTCCTGAGGACCCTGTCAGTCAACCTCTCGGGATCCTCAATGATGTCATTGTAGCCCATCATTCTAGCTAACTCTGTAAATACCTCGTAATTCGACCTGCTCTCGCCAATGGGCTCTATCGCCTTCTCATTCACTGAGACATAGAGCCCGCAGTATGTGAAGTGGACATCAAAAGTCTCAAAATAGCTGGTGGCTGGCAGGACCACATCGGCAAATTCCGCGGTGTCCGTCATAAACAGGTCGTGCACTACTGTGAAGAGATCGTCCCTAGAGAGCCCCTCCCTCACCCTATTGAGGTCTGGGCAGATGGCGGCTGGGTTAGAGTTGTAAACGAAGAGGAACTTGATCGGCGGTTTCAATTCTTCGTCTAGCAGAGCCTCTCCAAGTCTTATCATGTTTATCTTCCTCCTCTCCCCAGTGCTTCCCTTCAGCATATCATAATCTACCGTGAAGTAGGCTGAGCTTGAGTAGAAGAACCCGCCACCGTGAATGCCTATATTGCCAGTCAGCGCCGGGAGCAGGGATATGCTCCTGACGATCTCTCCGCCGTTTACATTTCTCTGAACCCCAAGTCCTATGAGGATCGCAGCCGGCTTAGTGCTCCCATACTCCTCCGCGAAATGCTCAACGGCACTCTTCTCGATCCCGCAGATCGATGAAACCCTTTCCGGCGTGTAATCTTTGATAGTCTCCTTGTACTCGCTGAATCCGTAAGTGTGTTTTTCCACGAATTCTATGTCATAAAGCCCATTGTTAATCAGATAATTTGCCATCCCGAGAGCAAGCGCCGAATCGGTCCCAGGTCTCAATTGGATGTGCTCGTCCGCACGTTCCGCGGTCTCGCTCCTCACAGGGTCGACGACCACGGTCTTGGCGCCGCTCTTCTTTATCAGATTAAAGAAGTGTAGACTGGTCCAGGCTGGGTTGAACCCCCAAATCACCACATACTTTGAGTTTACGATATCCTCGGGGTCCATGCCAGCGTGGGTCCCATAATGGTAGATGAGCGCCCTCTTGCCCGTCTCCGAGCATATGGTATACTCGAGCTGCGATGCCCCGATCTTATTGAAGAACCTATACGGGTAGTACCTGCTTAGAAGACCCATGTGCCCCGCATATTCGTAGGGGAGCACGGAGAGCGGTCCATATTCTTTTATGATCCGTTTCAAATTCTGGACGATTATGTCCATTGCCTCCTTCCAAGTGATCCTCTCGAAATCCCCGCCCCCCTTCGGTCCTTTTCTCTTCATGGGATACTTCAAACGGTCGGGGGAGTAGACCCAGTCAAGGATCTTCTGTCCCTTATTGCACAAGAAACCCCTCGTGAGTCCGTGTTCCCTCCTCCCCTCAACCCTCACGATCCTGCCGCTATCGTCCACATGGGTATACATGGCACACGTATCGTAGCAGTCCTTCGGGCAGGTCGAGAAGACTATCTTTGTCATACTCAAGATTAAAGGTGTTACCTCTATTAAGCTTTGATTCTTAAATCCTTGGGCGGGAAATCCATACTTCAACCATAGGTCGCTGACTATTTCTGTCGTGAGAAGGAGATAATAGCCCCTTTTAGAACGGTTAATAGGGTCGGGAGCATGCAAAGGAGCATGATAATCGTAAGGTCGAGGTACGCCTTCACTTGAACCCCCATGGTGAGCCCTTTTGGAAGGATAAGCGTTATCGCCCCGCCCTGAAACGCAAAATAGACATACAACGTGGAGGCTAACCCCGCAAGCATGAGTATAGGACCGTAAGCCTTAGTCTTCCTGAAGAGGACCTCCAAGAAGACTGAGATTGAGACGATAGCACCCAGAGTGGGGAGGAACGGGTGGACAAGCCCAGATACTATTGATCCTACAATATTCAAGAGCTCGTGGGGTACGAACCTGTTGATCAGTTCTAGCAGGTTTAATGGCACGTAGCTAAGGAAGAAGAATACCAATGCGGAGAGGAGCGCACCCCCTACTATGCGTAGTGCCAGCCATCCAGTTCCTATCTCCAGATCAAGGAGTCTGGGCATATATTGGCACCCCTTTTTCTAATGTCCCGTAGGGCGTCTCCAATCTGATGAGCATGTTCAGGACTTGCTGGGATGCTGCCGCATTCGTTATGTAACCAATTATAGTTCCAAAATACGTATCGCCTGGCTGGACCTCCACCCCCAAGTACTCGGATCTGCCGACCTCTTCTCCTCTCACATCGTAGAAGATACAGCTCAAGGTTCCTCTTAACGGTAGTACCGACGCGTCCTTAAACGTAAGCGGTATGGATATCATCAAATGCGTGCTGTTGTAAGGCGCCACAGAAAACTCTCCCAACTGTGGGTTCTCTATTGGCGCGCCCCACTCCATAGGCACAGTCTGCGTCTGCTCCACCTCGCCGAAGAGCGGTGCGGGTAGCCTCACCGTTATGGTGTAGTTCTTAACGAGCCCCTGCGTGAGCAGTTCAGGGCGACCGAACCACGGAGCCTCCAGGTAGAGATCGATGGTGCCTCTGTACTCCGTCCCTGGTCTTGCGTCGATGTAAGCCTGCCCATAGCCTACCTCTCTTCCCTCCTCCTCGTCCACTACCAGGATAGAGCCTGTCCCGGACACGGGGAACATCGTAGAGTTGTTTTTGAAAGATATTGGGACATGTATCAGGATGTGTGTCACATCATAGACCTCGAAAGTGGGCTCCTGTATCTGCAGGTTCTTGTAGGGCGCACCCCACTTTAGAGTATCGTTGGCTGAGACGATGACGTTCAAGAAAGGCTGGACCGACCCCTTGAGCGATGCGGTTATCGGAAACTCCTGATCCTCGGTCATTATCAACATCATAAGTTCAGGGTCCACCATCGAGGCGTTCATGGTTGCCCTAACTTGGAGCGTACCCGATCCCCCAGGGGGAAGCGTCAGCCTGTTGCTGCTCACTTCCAGGAGAGGGGTCCCGTCGCTGGTCTTCATGGTGAGCGTCACAAAAATGTCCGATAGGGTGAGGACCCCCTTGTTGCTTATAGTGACTGGGATCGACACCTCAAGGACGCCGTCAGTGATGTTCTGTGATGGCGACCCGACCGATACCGTGGGCACAGACTGCATGAGTGTGTAGGCCACAGCTACTAAAGAGGCTACAAATACTATAGCCGAAATTGCTATCAGAACACTTATTATCTTCAGGGACTTAGGAATACTGATCGCCATTATTATTTTTAGTGGATACGCTTTTTAACCTTATCGAAGACCATGCGCTTCTATGCCCATTTAGCGAACCGCTCAGCCCAAATCAGAAAAGTTGGAGCAACGTCTAATCGAACAAAAATTTCATCGGTTAAATATCATCCCTCAAAGGTTACTCCCTTTAGGGCAAAACTTTTGTAATAAGTTTCCCCATTTATGACCATAGTATTGAGAGAGTACCTCTTAACCAAAAAGAGAACATAAAAACCTTAAAGGTAAAGGAAAAGCTGAAGGAGGTTGAAGAGGACAAAAATTTCATCATAGCCGTTGTTGGTCCTCAAAGGGCTGGAAAACCTTAGAAGAATTTCTTCGCGCACCCCTTAAATATATTCAAGAAGGTAAATCATTTGAGAAGAGATGAACGTGCGGTGACGAGGAAAGAGGAAGAGGAAAGCCTTCTCCGAAGATCCAAAGAGTTCTTGGATACTGCAGAGTATCAGAAAAGCAGAGGTTTCTACGATCTAGCACCCCTCAGCCTGGAACAGGCTCTCCAGCTGTTCATAAAATCAAAGATACTAGCCCAAGGAATGAACTATCCGAGGACGCACAGCGGAGCTCCTTGAAATACTCTCAAAAAAAGCCCCAGAAAACCAGAGATAAAGGTAATGCTGCAAAAACACATTTTGGAGCTCGGCATGCTGGAAGACGCATATATAACATCAAGATACATCATGAGAGAATATACCAAAGAGGAAACAGAAAAACTAACGAAAACAGTGAAGGAGATAATGGAAAATGTCAAATGAAATCCTAATAGAAAACGCCTTGAAAAGGCAGGAAGCATTCAAAAACCTCGAAAAGTACCTTCAAACCATAAAGGAAACAGCCAAAAAACTCGACCCAAAAGCAGAAGTCTACCTTTTCGGCTCAGTCGCCCAAAAAAGTTACAACTACTCCAGCGACATAGACGTCCTAATAATCACGGACAAAAATCCAGCCGAGATCCATGCAGAACTATGGAAAGCAGGCATAAGGGAGCCCTTCCAAATCCATATACAAACAAAACAAAAAGCCCAATTCTTCTTGAAAACAACGAAACATATAATCGTATGAAATTTTCATAAAGAAATGTCTGCTTCGACGATCTTCTTTAGCGAATTCATTAAACAACTGACACGCAAAGGAAAAAGGTCCACATTTTCATAATCGATTTTTTAAGACACCGTGACTTGCACTCATCTCTGAGCAGCAAAGCTTCCACTCTCCAAAGATAGAAACACTAATGGCTTGCACCTTTAGCTCATCATCAATGTCACTCAAGTAGCCTCCCGGCTTTAGCCGTGGAGAGCGTCAAGTAGGCTATCTCAGCAAGATGTTGCGACATGTCAACTGTAACGTAAGCCTTAAGATGTTTATTCGGAGGAGCGGGACAGCTCATTCCATACTGGTGATCGCCCTTCTAGTCGCCATAGTAGCCTCCACAAACGCGGTAACAAACTACCTGAACTTTCATGCTGAAGCACTTGCAGGGCTCGTGAACCCAACTGAAACATACATTATCCTAAGCGGAAACTTCACGGCTTTGACGGACAGCCAAATAGGCATGAGCATAACTGACAAGCTCGTCAACATCAGCTACGTTAAGCATGTGCTTCCCCAGAAAATAGTGACAGCCAACTTAACCACAAGCTCCGGCAGCCTCAAAGCTCAGGTTAGAGGCGTAAATGACGTCAACGCCTTCCTCCTAAGCCGCCGAGCCTACATAAACGGGACGACTGCGAAAAACCGGACGGAGGCGAACGTAGGCGAGATCCTTGCAAGAACATACTCCATCAGCCTTGGAGACGTGGTGGATTTGGCCGTGGGCAATAGGCGCTTAAAAGTCAAGATGGTCGGCGTGTTCAGAAGCCAGACTCAAAGCGACATCGAGCTAATTGTTCCCATGGAAACAGCCAACATACTAGCCGGAGACAACGACACGATAACCTTCATCGAGTTCGCCATAAAAGAGGGGTAAACGTTCAAGAAGCCATAAGCCAAATCACGCAGCTACTGCCTGAAAACGTTAAGCCCATTCAAACCCAGCGGCTGAAGGAATTCACGAGGCAAATGGGCATGGAGACGCTGAACTTCCCGAACGTTTGGTCCATAGCCGTATACGCCGTAGTTGCAGCAGCCTCCCATATAACCGCAACAAGATTAATAGTAGAATCGAGCTATGAGCTTGCCATGCTCACAGTCCTAGGAGTCAAAAAGCACCTTATATTCACGCTTGTTTTAACCTACACCGTAACAGTAGCCTTCCTAGGCGCCCTCCTAGGGATAGCCTTAGGCACAGCCGGATCCCAAACAGCATCAACAATCCTCAGGTGGACCCAGCCAAGCGTGGACGTAACGCCCTTCCTAAAGCCTGAACAAGTCCTCCAAACACTTTTGTTAACACTAACCTCATCGATCCTAGGATGCATATACCCAGCCTTAAAATCCACACGCGCAAGATACGTGGAGCAAACGTTATAAATGCTCTGTGTGCATATACTCACTGGTTTCTCCCTTCGAAAGATATATCTGCTATTTCCTAGAAATTGTCAGAATAGTTGAGTGATTTAGAGGATATTTCTCTTGACTATTAGACTCAGTCGTCACGTGATTGAAAAGATTACCACAGAGCTTTCAGGAAAAGGCATAAGTGAAGAGTTGCTTAAAGACATTATCCGAAATCCGGATGAGGTTCTATATGATTC
>JACIVQ010000039.1 GCA_014361445.1 Methanosuratincolales archaeon
GTGGGAGGCATATTTTGTATTGGATATTTAGTCAGCAAAAGATATTTAATTCCGAGGGCGCCCAAAAACATAATGGTTTGGGAGGGGTTAACCCTTATTAGAGACTATGAGCCGGGGTGGCTGAGTGGTTAAGGCGCCGGCCTCGAGATCTCAAAAAAGGGACAGGCCAGCCGGTTCCCCTTCTGGGGAGCAAGGGTTCGAATCCCTTCCCCGGCGCTCGATTATTTATACTAAGTCAATTGTGGGCTATCCGACCATTAAGAGTATTAGAACCAAGTGTGCACAATGTTACCCTTTTTAGAATTCGTTGATAGAGTGGACATATTTTATTTTTATTAGTGAGAATACTTGAAACTTGAAAAAAGCAATTTGACATTAAAAAGGTTAAAGATCAGAACTTGAAGGTTTAAACAAGTTCTATTTCGATAAAAACATCATCAGGTACCTGAATCCGCATCATTTGTCGCATTGTTCTATCGTCAGCGTCGATATCAATCAAGCGTTTGTGGATCCGCATCTCCCATTTGTCCCAAGTTTTGGTTCCTTCCCCCGCTGGAGATTTCATTGTTGGGACCAACAGTCTCTTTGTAGGAAGCGGGACTGGACCAGCCATTCTGACCCCAGTCTTCTCAACGATCTTCTTTATTTGAGCGCAAACATCGTCAAGCTTTCTATGATCCGTACTGCTGAGCATTATCCTTGCTTTTTGGGGCATAAATAATACACCATAAAAAAGGGGGATTATTTGGCTAGCGTAGCCGGTTTGATCTCGGTTACAACGCCAGCAGCGATAGTTCTGCCCATATCTCTGAGGGCAAATCTGCCTAATGGTGGAAGGTCGTTGTATAGCTCGATTGCAAGGGGTTTCGTGGGTTTGAAGGTCACTATGGCGCTATCGCCCTGCTTTAGGAAGCTTGGCTTCTCTTCAATGACGGCACCAGTCTTGGGGTCGATCTTCTTTTCAAGTTCCAGGAATGTAGTAGCCACTGTTGCGGTATGGACGTGAAGAACCGGCGTATAGCCAGCCGCTATAGCGGTTGGATGGTATAAAACGAAGATTCTGCCTTTGAACGTCTCTGCCACTGTGGGTGGTTTTGAGACCTCGCCGCAGACATCGCCCCTGTGAATATCAGTCTTTCCAACACCTTTTACGTTGAAGCCAATGTTGTCACCGGGCACAGCCTCCTCAATCTTCATGTGGTGAGTCTCGATGGATTTGACCTCGCCGGTCTTATTTGCAGGCATGAAGATAACGTTCATGCCAACTTTCATTACGCCAGTCTCTACCCTTCCCACTGGCACCGTACCGACGCCCGTAATTGTGTAAACGTCCTGTATGGGAACTCTGAGCGGTTTTGCAATTGGTTTCTCGGGTGGCACAAAAGTGTCTAGTGCTTCAAAGAGAGTGGGACCCTTATACCATGGGGTGTTGGGGCTGTGTTTAATTATGTTGTCGCCCTTCCAGCCAGATATGGGTATCGCCAAGATCTTGGATGTGTCGTAGCCTATCATCTTCAAGAATTTGAAGACACCATCTTTTACTTCGTTGTATCTTTGTTCGCTGTAGTTGACGGTCTGATCGTCCATCTTGTTTATGGCAACCACGACTTGGTTTACGCCGAGAGTCTTTGCCAAGAAGGCGTGTTCCCTTGTCTGACCGCCCGGACCCATGCCTGCCTCGTACTCACCCTTCTTTGCTGATACCACGAGAATTGCACAGTCTGCTTGGGAGGCACCGGTAATCATGTTCTTTACGAAGTCTCTGTGCCCAGGAGCGTCGATGATGGTGAAGAAGTACTTCGGTGTTTCGAATTTCCAGAATGATAGGTCGATGGTCATGTCTCGCTCTCTTTCTTCTTTCAACTTGTCTCCGAGCCAAGCGAACTTCGCGAATTCTTTTCCTGTCTTTTTCGCTTCCTCTTCCAGAGCGGCCAAATAACGATCATCAAGTCCGCCAGCTAGGAAGAGGAGGTGACCCACAAGCGTACTCTTGCCGTTGTCTACGTGTCCCATTACGAGCAAATTCAAGTGCTCTTTCTTCTGGGATGACATTTAATCTCGCCTCTTAATTGTCTGTTGAAGTTAGAGAATAGTCAGTCATATATAAAGTTTAGTCGGTTAGGTATGGATTTTTATTGAGTGATAGGAAAAATAACAGAATGCCGCAGTAGACGCCGCCTGACCCCAGACAGATCTGCCGAATTTAGTTGTGGTAAACTTAGTATTGTAATTGAAATGGTGCTGTAGTTTTTGTTTTTTATCTGGCAGATATGGCGATGCGCTCGATCTCTTCCCTCTTCTGGACGGCGTAGCTCTTTGGATCGTTGCTAGCAGCCATTACAATCTCATCTGCTAGACATTCTTCAATTGGTTTGTTGCTGCCAAAGGCAGAATTTCTTGCAGCATCGGTGATGAACCTGAGGGCCAAGTCAACCCTACGCTGCGGAGACGAGTCGACCGACTGAGGGTAGGTCACTCCACCGTAACTGATGCGAGTCACTTCTTCCCTTGGGGCAGAGTTTTCTATTGCCCTAACTAAGACTTGAACTGGATTTTCTCCTGTCTTCAAGTAAACTAGTTCAAGTGCATTGTCGACAATACTCAAAGCGAGAGCTTTCTTTCCTCCGTTCTTCCCTGGGCGCATTATTCTGTTTGCAAGGCGTTCAACAATGTTTATCTTAGCCTTCCCGAAACGTTTGTGTTCGTGCCTTCCACAGGAGTGAGGGACAAGAACTGGATTGAGCGATATGTAAGCCCTAAGACCCAAATCTTTTATTTGGACGTTGGACGTGTCCCATTTTCCGAAGAGTTTTATCTCTGACAAAGCCTTCACCTCACCGGCTTCTGCTTCTTGCCGGTCATCAAGGCACTCAAGGATACACCATTAATTTTTACCACTTTCCATCTCACTCCGGGGAGATCACCAATCGCCTTGCCCATAGGCCCGCCTATTCCCTCGACAATCACTTCGTCATGCTCGTCGACGAAGTTAAGGGCGCCGTCTCCAGGCAGAAATGCGGTGATCTGTTTACCATTCTTAATGAGCTGGACTCTGACGCATTTCCTCACGGCGCTATTCGGTTGTCTACTCTCCACACCAACTTTTTCAAGCACGATGCCCCTCGCCTGCGGAGCGCCTTCTAGAGGGTCGGCTTTCTCGTCAAGCCTCAAAGCCCTCCTTTTGAACTGCCTTAGGCTCCAGCGGAACTTCTTCCTCTTATTGGCCAATTTTCTCCCTGCGAGGAGCCCCTTTGGTGATTTTGAACCTGCCATGCGATACACCCAGTGCGGTCTTGGTAAAAGATTCACAATTATTTAACTTTGTCGGAAGGGAGACCACTCAAAGTATTACAACATTGCTGATGTCAAAATGTCGCTTCATGAGGAGCCTTGTCTTGGCTATGTTTCGACCATTCCTACCTATAGCGATCCCCTTATCTTTTGGATCGACAGTCACTTGGGCTACAGTGTTTCCTTCAGAATTTCTCGTGATCTTTATTCCCCGGACTTTTGCTGGTGCAAGGATGTTTTTCAAAAATTCTTCTGGAGAGTCTGCGTGCTCAACAATCTCAACGTTCCTGCCTATTACTTTTCTAGCCCTCTCAATATTGACTCCATTCTTACCGATTGCCAAACCCATATCGCCTGGACGGATTACAAAAATAATTCTGTTACCTTCAGGTTCCAATACACAGTCTTTTGCTATCGCCCCTGTCAAGTTTTCAAGTAGGGCGATATAGCGCATCTCATCTGCGGTAAGTCTTATGTTTGGGAAGGCTCATCCCCCCTCAATTGGAGTATAGAAGACTCACCAGGGTCAATTATGGCAATAGTGGTTACTGGATAGGGCTTGCCACAGATCCCGCCCAGATCCCAACTTGAGCCAGGGAAGATATACAAAGGCACCTCCGTCCCCGCAATTTGTTTTATCCGTGATGAGAGGTTCTCAGGAGTGTTTGATGCCATTACGATTAATTTTGCTTTTTTCCTGTTTAAAGCTTTAAGGCTCACTTTGTATCCGATCTCAACTTTTCCCGTACTGATGGCGACTTTCAGTTCCTTTGACAGATCCATCTTTAAGCACCTTCCTTGGGGAACCGCATGAAGAGCTCGACTACCCCTGTCCCTAAGGGTATTGATTGCCCGACTATAACGTTTT
Organism: Methanosuratincolales archaeon; assembly: GCA_014361445.1. Lineage (GTDB taxonomy): Archaea > Thermoproteota > Methanomethylicia > Methanomethylicales > Methanomethylicaceae > WYZ-LMO10. The sequence continues at coordinate 4,160 of JACIVQ010000039.1, forward strand.
CAGTGACGCCCTCCAATGCATCCTCTTCTCCATGTGATGCTGCATCTAATAAATGCTTTACGGTTACCTCGAATGCGGCTCTTGCCAAGACGCTCGATTTCTCACCGCTCACTCCGTGCCGACCTATTTGCCTTATTTTGCCGGTACATGTCATGAGATCCGCGATCAGTATTACATGGCGCATGTCTACGTCAAGACCTTGTTGATCGAGGACCTGAAATGCCTCTTTTATTATTGCGGATCTTGCTGCTTCTATGCCAAGGACCTCCGCAATCTCAGAGATGTTATTTGTGTAGACCTTGTGTGGATCTATCCCCTTGACTTGGAGGACGGCAGAAAGGTTTGAGCCGTCGGTGTGTAGGACGTATTCGTCCCCCTCTTTTTGGACCAAGACCCTCTTTATCCCCTTTATTCCCTTTAGTCGGAGATCCAAGATCCTCTCCCTGAGCCTCTTTATTTTATCCGGAGATGTTGTAGTTGGTGTTATTATTATGTTGTTCCCTTCGATCTCCACTTTCCCTACCTTTAGACGCTCGAGTGCCCTCGCCACGTAATCTAACTCTATACCTTTGTCCTGAGCTATTTCTTCGTCAATCTCAATTATGAAGGAGGAGTTTACCATGTCGTATTCTATGCTCTTGGCTATGTTCTCTATAGCTATGCGCTCAATTCTAGATGCGACTTCCTTTGCCTTTTCCAGGCTGTATTTGTGATCCTCGTCGAGTCTTATGGTCATGGTTGGTGTGGAGGGAGTTCTTCGGGCATCGACTATTTCTATGAGACGCGGTAGCCCTAGCGTTACATTGAGCTCCCTAACACCTGCATAGTGGAATGTTCGCAAGGTCATTTGGGTCCCAGGTTCGCCTACAGACTGGGCGGCTACAGTTCCTGCAGCTTCACCTGGCTCGACTAATGCGCGTATATAAGCCCTATTTACTTCTTCTATGACCCTTCTCATCTGTTCTTCGTTTAGATCAACCTTGTATAGTTTCTCCCTGAGTTCATTTATAAGGCTCTCAGGGAGCTTCTCTACATATTCACTGAGCAATTTATTTATGAGTGATAGTTTTTGGTCTTCCTTCTCAGCTTTAGCCTTAGCCTTCTTGTTCGCCATACTATATCACACCAGCTCCTACAACTTTTTCAATGATCTTATCCACATTAACCGCCTTTCCATGGTCGCTTTTGGCAGGGTCGACACCATCTTCGCCATACTTAAACTGGATGATAGAACCATCGGTAGCCCGGACTGTTCCATCGTATTCAACTCTTATATCCTGTAAGGCGTTGATGAGTCTGCGTTGCATATACCCGCTCTGGCTAGTTCTGACAGCCGTGTCGACTAGACCCTCTCTGCCTCCCATAGCATGGAAAAAGAACTCAATGGGATTAAGGCGATCCTTATAACTGCTGTAGACGAAACCGTGGGCTCTCGCACCCAAGTCCCCTGGCTTAAAGTGGGGCAAGGTCCTGTTCTGGTAACCCCTATTGATCCTTTCTCCTCTGACGGACTGCTGACCAACGCAAGCCACCATGTGTGCCAAGTTCATGAGGCTGCCCCTTGCTCCAGTCCTAGCCATCAGTAGGGCAGAGTTTGTCTCTTTTAGGTACTGGCTTGCGATCTCTCCTGCCTTCTCTCTTGCCTCCTCAAGTTCTTGCATGATCTTTGTCTCTAAGGTCTCTTCTAAGGTCCTCCCTGGGAGTCGCTCCAGCAACCCCTCGTTGTATATTTCGATTAATTTGGCGGTCTTCTGCTCCGCTTCTTCAACAACCATCCTTATCTTCTCTTTAGCCTCCTTAGGCAGTTCCTCCTCGTCGAGTCCAATTGTGAGGCCCCTGCTATCAATGTAAGACAGGAAGAGTTTGAAGGCCTTATCAATGAAAATTCTACCCATATCCGTTCCATAGTCCTTTACGAGCCTGTGTAAGACGCTCTCGGGCTGCCCAGCACCTATTGCTTTTTTATCAAGGACGCCAGATATCAGAACGCCATTCCGTATCACCACATAGGCATCGTTAGGGCATTCTTCTTTCTTGCACTGCCCACACTTTTGACATATGTTTGCTCGAAGTGTGTAATTGAAATCTTTGGGGAAGAAGAGGCTCACAAGTTGCTTTCCTGTCCACATCTCCTCTGGCTCTTTAATGGCAGGAGGGGGCAACTCCCCATCATAACCTGCGCTTATCAGTAGTTGAGAAGCCTCCTCCCTGTTGAGAAGAGTGGTCTTCTTTGTAAGCATGTATGCGCCTGAGATGTAGTCCTGTATGGCACCCATTATAGGACCACCGTATCTGGGAGAAAGTATCTGCTCTTGGACAAGCATCAATACCAATGCCTCTGCCCTAGCCTCTTCGCTTTGAGGGACGTGGAGGTTCATCTCATCCCCATCAAAGTCTGCATTATAAGGTGGACATACGCAGAGGTTTAGCCGGAAGGTCTTATAGGGAAGTACCCTGACCCGATGGGCCATAATGGACATCCTGTGAAGCGATGGTTGCCTATTGAAAAGCACTACATCGCCATCCTTTATGTGTCGCTCAACGATGTAGCCAATCTCAACAGAGTCGGCAATGGTTTTTCTGTCCTTTGGAAATCTTAAGTCGATTCTTCTTCCGTCCGGTCTGATTATGTAATTTGCACCTGGATGGTTGTCTGGACCATTCTCAATGAGCTTCTTCATTTCCTCAATGTTGAATTTGTTTATTCTTTCAGGGATCGTTAATAGCTTGGCGACTTCTATTGGAACACCAACTTCGTTCATGCTAATGAGCGGATCGGGAGAGATTACAGTTCTCGCTGAGAAGTCCACCCTCTTCCCTGAGAGGTTTGAGCGGAACCTTCCCTCTTTTCCCTTGAGCCTCTGGGCTAATGTTCTGAGAGGACGCCCTGACCTATGCCTGGCGGGCGGGATTCCTGATGTTTCGTTGTCAAAGTAGGTTGTGACATGGTACTGAAGGAGCTCCCAGAGATCCTCGATTATAAGCTGAGGGGCTCCAGCGTCGATATTTTCCTTCAATCGCTCGTTTATTCTGATTATGTCAACTAATTTATGTGTAAGATCGTCCTCAGATCTGACACCCGACTCCAACGTAATAGAGGGTCTAACGGAAGAGGGAGGGACCGGAAGGACGGTAAGCACCATCCACTCTGGTCTAGCCATCTGTGGATCTAGTCCAAGTAGGGCGGCGTCGGCGTCTGTGATGCGCTCTAGCCTAGCTCTTATCTCGCTTGGGGCTAATTTTACATTACCCTCTGGATGTTCCTCGTAGTAGGTTGTGGGCTTCTCAAACTTTATCTTGAACTGCTCTCGACCGCAGTACGGGCACTCTTGAAGCTTGCTTGCCTTCCTCATAATCTTCTCTGCGAGCTTATGTCTGAGCTGAGGCCAGCGCCGCCTATACTTTTCCATCAGTTGAACATACTTGTCGTAATCTTCTTTCTTAAGTAAGATCCTACCGCAGTTCCAGCATATCGCCCTCAGCGTGAGGTATACAGTCTTTGCAAATCCCGGATGCACTACAGGTCTGGCGAGCTCTATATGTCCGAAGTGACCCGGACATTGACCTACTCTATTTCCACAGGTCTGGCATTTTTGCCCGGGTTCTATCGTGCCAAGTCTTCTGTCCATTAAACCTGCGTCTATCGGGACTCCGTCCTCGTCGTAAGTGTCAGCAGTTATTATATTCACAACCGACATCTTTCGGATTTCTTCTGGTGAGAGAAGACCGAATCTGATGGACTTTATGGATTTAGCGATCTCATTGACAGACATAATCTCACACCCTCTCTGCAAGTTTTAATCTTGGGGCAATCCCCAAGCTCATGAGCTCCTGAAGCAGGAGCTTGAATGCATAAGACATCACAACCCGTGTTATCTTAGCCTTTTCACCACAGACAGGGCATATGTATCTGTCCTTGATCCTGTCGTAATAAGATATCAAGCCGCAATCCTCGCAGATGTACACTACTGTTCTATCAGATTCGTCGAGTAGCCTCTCTTTGAGGAGCATTGCAGCCCCATGACCGATAAGACAGTCCCGCTCCATTTCTCCAAACCTAAGGCCCCCCTCTCTGGCCCTTCCCTCAGTAGGCTGCCTTGTGAGAATTTGGACAGGACCCCTTGCTCTGGCATGCATCTTGTCTGAGACCATGTGGTGGAGTTTTAAGTAATATGCTATGCCTATGAATACCTCGGCCTCAAGTACCCTTCCTGTGCGACCGTCGTACATGATCTCTTTGCCAGTAGGCTTAAAGCCAGCTTTCTCCAATAAGGCGCGCATCTTGTTTTCGTCTGCTCCGCAGAAGGCGGTCCCTTCCTGGGGTTCGCCAGAAACGGCGTAAGCCTTTCCGGCGAGTATCTCCAATAGTTGGCCCAGTGTCATTCTTGAGGGTATGGCGTGTGGGTTAATGATAAGGTCTGGCACAATTCCATCCTCTGTGTAGGGCATATCATATTGCGGGACCAACATGCCGATGACGCCCTTCTGTCCGTGCCTGGATGCAAATTTGTCCCCTAGTTCCGGTATGCGCTCATTTCTGACTCTTATCTTCACAAGTTTATTGCCATCGGAGGACTCGGTTATAAGGACTAGATCTACTATCCCATCCTCACCTGCCCTCATTGATACAGAGGTCTCGCGCCGTGTAGGACCAGCGGTTTCGAACTCGCGGTACTCCTCAAGGAACCTGGGCGGGCTGGTCTTCCCAATAAGTACGTCTCCCCCTTGCACTATAGATTCGGGTTCGATTATTCCATCGTCGCCCAAATATCGGTAGGACTCAGGGGTACGGTAGCCCCTAACGTTGGGTGAAGGTATCTCGATCTTGTCCTCCTGCCCACCTGGGTACCGTCGCTCCTCGGTCTCATAGCATCTAAAGAATGAGGAACGGCCCAAACCTCTCTCCACAGAGGACTTGTTCATTATTAGGGCATCCTCAATGTTGTAGCCGGAGTAAGAAAGGACTGCAACTATAAAGTTTTGACCCGCAGGGCGCCTGTCCAGCTCGAGGATTTTGGCAGGCTTTGTATTAACAAGCGGCTTTTGTGGGTAGTGTAGCAAGTGACCGCGGGTATCGAGCCGCTTAGAGAAATTGGCAACATAGAAACCCAGTGCTTGCTTTACCATTGCGGAACCATATGTATTTCTGGGGGATTGGTTTGCTTCCAAGAATGGGATCATAGAAGCACTTATGCCAAGTATCGTGGACGGCACAATCTCCATGTGGGTGTGTTCCTTTGTCAATTCCTCAGGTGTGAGCGAGATGTAGGCGTTCTCTTCTTCCTCAGCGTCCAAGTATTCTACAATACTTTGGAGTATGAGATCGTTCCAAACCCATTCTCCTGAGAGAAGTTTTTCAACGTGCTCTTTTGTTAGACGGGGGACGCCGTTGTCGACAATTATGAGGGGGCGCCTCACTCTTCCGGCATCGCAGTTGACATAGACTTCCTGTATCACTCCATAATTATAATAAGCGACGTTCACCTCGTGGTGAATTCTTCCACGCCGTCTTAGCTTTCTGAGCTCTGCAACCAGAAGATCGGGCTTCTGGTGAATCCCGATCAGACGACCGTTAAGTATAACCTTGGCCCCTGTTAGACTTTTCTTCCTAGCAGATTCGATGGGCTCGGTCTCTAGTTCATAAAGAAGTTCTTCTATTGGGCGTTCATCTATACCCACAGATATAAATGACATTAAGGCCAAGTTCTTGACCAAGCCACAGTTGGGACCTTCAGGGGTCTCGCTTGGGCAGAGTCGCCCCCACTGGGTTGAGTGGAGGTCTCTGGCCTCGAAATGGGGTTGGCTTCTGCTAAGAGGAGAGATGATCCTCCTCAGATGCCCAACTGTCGATAAATAATTTGTTCGGTCCAGTAACTGGCTTACCCCAGCTTTCCCGCCTACCCAGTTTCCTGTAGCCAAGGCGTGCCTCATCCGCTCTGTTATGACGTCCGCCCTGACCAGCGTAGGTATGGAGACCTTCCTGCTCCGACTCTTTGCCCTCTCCAGTTGGTATTTCAGATCACGGCAAAAACTCTTGAAGGCAACGCGGAAGAGGCTTGCCAATAGGTCCCCCGCGAGTTTTAAACGTTTGTTTGCGTAATGATCCTTGTCGTCAGGCTTGCGGCGACCAAGAGAGAGTTCGATAAGCTTTTCAGCCATCTGCCCAAGGTATAGGGCTTTCTTCTTACGGTCTTCCTTATTCGTCCCAAGATGTGGTAGAAGGTATTTGTCGAGTATTTGTTCAGCCCTCTGAATCCTAAAGTCGCGCGTCTGTCCTATGGCGACCCTGTTGCCAATGTAGTCGAGTGCATCATCGACGGTGTTTATCTCCATTCCTGCCTCTAATGTAGGTATAAGGGATTTCTGGATCTCAGGGTCGCTCGAAACAAATTCAACGATCTCTTTATCAGAGGCGATGCCCAGAGCCCGCATTATTATAGACAAGGAGATTCTGCCAGGGATTGATGGAAAAGATACCTGCAGATCACCGCCTTTCATGCGTTCAATAGTGACCGGAACTCTAAAGCCAGATGTTGCCGAGAAGACTTTCGCAATGTGGGTTACTGGAGAAGTGCCTTCCATAACGTCGACCAATATCCTGTTTACTGCAAGATCCTCTTGGATGACAACTACCCTTTCTGAACCATTAACTATGAAATACCCACCAGGATCTTCAGGGTCTTCACCAGATTTGATAAGCTCTTCTTTAGTCATTTTTGACAAAACACACGAAGCAGACTTGACCATTATCGGGAGCTTGCCGATGTAAACCTCCTGCTCTTCTTCCTCAATGCCGTTCTCGACTGGCGTGACCTTGAGATACATGGAGGAGGCATATGTCAGATTCCTCTGCCGGGACTCCATCGGGGTTATCTCTTTCTCTGACCCGTCAGCCTCGTGAATCGTTGGAGGTTTTAATGTGAGTTTCCCCAATTTGATTTTGTATCCAGGTAAGTCAGTTTCTATGACTCCCTGCTCGTTTACGATCTCTTGGATCTTATTCTTGACAAAATCGTCAAAAGAATCAAGGTGTTGCCTAACTACACCCTTTTCTTTGAAGAAACTTTCTACTAGAACCCATCTATCTTCAATTGTCAATCTACTCAATTAAATCACCCTGGAACTACATATCTATAAGCTATCGACTTTCCAGCAACCTCACTATTGCGCTCTATTTTCAAGACGTCGCCTGGCTTGGCACCTAAGACTTTGCATATGGGGTCGCTTTTTCTTATCCAAGGCAAGTGCTCCTTCCTTATGCCATAGGTCTGCCTTAGGATCTCAACCTCTTCTTTTGAAAGTATTGTGAACTTCGGAACAAGTTCATGTTTGAGAATATCGAACTTTACCAATAACACCCCACCATTATCCAAATAAAAGATATGCCCGAGCCGAGCAATAAGTTGGAAAATGTGCTTATTTATAAAGTTTCCTATTATCTGAGGGGGTGGTCCCGCCCGCCGGATTTGAACCAGCGACCACCCGGTCAATGCCCAGCTGACGCAGGCGCATCTCCCGCCAAATGGCGAACTTGCCTGCGTGACCACCGGTCTACAGCCGGGCGCTCTACCACTGAGCTAGGGCGGGCCATCGGGGGAAGGTTCCAAGATCTGCTAAAACTTGGTGGTTCTTATAAGTTTTTTCGAAGGGATCAAAGGGCATCGAGTTATTCATGGTCTTATACCAATAGTTACAGGAATGGAGAGCGCTTGACCGTCTCTGATGACTGTTAGTTTGACGGACTGCCCTGGAACGGTCTCCCTCTCCAAATACGATGAAAGGTCTTCCATTGTCTTTATTGTGTGCTGATCGATGGCCAGTATGAGATCCCCACCAACATAAATTTGTCTACCGGCCAATGTGACGACTTTAGTGCCACCCTTCAACCCGGCCCTCTCTGCAGGACTGTTCTTAGTCACAGATTGAATCAAAACGCCGTATGTATAATTTAGACCAACGGTCTTTGCTACAAGGTAATCGACGGTGAGACCATTAATCCCCAAGTATGGGTGGTCGTACTTTCCTTTCTCGACGAGATCCTTGAACTCCCTGATCAGTGTATCTGATGGAACCGCAAATCCTACGTTCTGGGATCCAGATATTATGGCAGTAGTTATACCAACTACCCTCCCATTCGAGTCCAAGAGGGGACCGCCCGAATTTCCTGGGTTTATTGGTGTACTTATTTGAATTACGTCAGCAATTAGATACCCTGAGGCAGTCTCGGTCTGTATGGCTCTGCCCAGCTGGCTGACTATACCTGATGTGAGGGTTGATTGGAGACCATAAGGGTTGCCTATAGCCACAACAAGATCTCCGACTCGAAGACTCGATGAGGAGGCGACAGGTATGGGTACAAGTTTGTTTTGTGGGGCCAAGGGTCTAAGGATCGCAAGATCGCTGTATCTGTCCTTCCCCAAAACTTCAAAGGGGTATGCTTCGCCGTCCAAGAAAGTGACTGACCCTTGAATCATATTTTCTACAACGTGATAGTTGGTAACGATCAATGGTGTTCCGGTTAGGTTCACGACGAAACCAGAACCTAGGACTTCCTGATATGTTGTGCCGAAAAGATCGCTAACAGGCATAAGCCCTTTTATCATCACTACCGAGGCTTTTACAGAATCGTAAAGATCAAAAAGGGAAGGGCTCGCCAGTGTTACGTTATTTTGTTGAAGGGTCAAGAGGGAACTCTGGAGGGCATTAATTTTGGACTCCAAAGAGGAGATCTTATTTTGCAAGGAGTCGACCTTTGTCATTAATGATGAGGAGCTGTATAATGAGAGCGAGTAGCCAATATATGCCCCTGCTATGAAAATTATTATAACTAACGCTGTAATGTTGTATGGGTTTTCCCTGTTCATA